>CALBZH010000464.1 GCA_937889795.1 uncultured Syntrophobacteraceae bacterium
CGTCGATGGCCCCGGCGGCCTCCACAATGTGGTTCCGACCACACTCGTGCTGCATGCGCAGCCCTTCGCAAGGGGCGACAAACTTCTCATCCGCTTTCTGGGCCACATGGGCGAACAAATAGAGCTCTTCCTTCACATGGTGGTAGCGATCGGCGAAATCCCGCGCGAACCGGACCGCTTTGAGAAAGAAATCCGGTGGGATCCGAATGCCTTCATCGAGGTGCTCCAGTGCCAGCACCAGGCAGTCCAGAAAGCGGCGGATGAGGGCATGCTCTTCAACAAGGATCTCGACGGCATTGCGCTCCCTCTTGCCCGAGACCACAGAGCCGATGGGCACGCTCAGGCTGTCTGAAAACACCGGCAGGTCCCGTTTGGCTTCGGCCATGTTCTGGTATCTGGCGGCCGGGTCGCGACGGGTGGCCCTGAGAATGAAGCGGCGCAGCGCCGGTTCCAGCGCCGGAATCCTGGCCGCCGGGTCGGGGACTTCGCGCGCAAAGTCATCTCGCATCAAGGCGCAGAGATCTTCGTCCGGAAACGGCTTTGATCCAGTCACCATTTCATAGGCCATGATCCCCATCGCATAGATGTCCGTCCGCTGATCCACCGGCTCCCCCACGATCAGCTCGGGGGCCGAATAGGCGACGGTGCCGAAGGTCGCCAGCTCATCGCAGCCCACCGGACAGGAGAGGCCGAAATCCAGGATCTTCAAGCGCCGGCCGTCGCAAACAGTGACATTGGACGGGTTGATGTCCCCGTGAATGAGGCCGTGACCATGGGCGTATTCCAGCCCGTCGCACAGCTGGCGCAAGAGGTGCGTGGCCAGGGGCGAGGCCAGGCGCCCTGAGCGCTCGAGCAGCTGCGCCAGGGATTCGCCCCTCAGGTACTCCATGATGATGAAAAGCGTCCGGTAGCGCTCCTCGACGTCGAAGACGCGGACGATGTTGTCGTGACTCAGCCGGGCGATGGTCCTCGCCTCGTTCCAGAATCCGCTGAGGAAATCTTTTCGCAGGGCCATGTCGAGCTTCAGCATCTTGATGGCCACCTCCATGTCCAGGTGGCTGTGGCGGCCCTTGTAGACGATGCTGTAGCCTCCCCGACCGATGATGTCGGTTGCGATGTATTTTCCGATCCTGCGATCGGCGATGGGGCGCTTGGAATCCAGCCGGTCGGCCACCAGCTCGGTCAGGAAATCCAGCAGCTCCGGCTGGCTGCCCGAAAGGTCCTGAAACCGGAAACGGTCGAGCACCCACACGCCCATGTCGGTTTGGGCTTCGACGTGAGCGTTTTGCGGTTCTCCGGTGAGGATCGAAAGCTCTCCCACGATGTCGCCTTCCCCCCGATGGTCCACCGGGTGAAGAGCACCGTGCTTTTCCACGAGGAGCAAACAAGAGCCGGTCTCGATGATGAAGGCGCAGTCGGAGATTGCTCCCTGGGAAATGAACCGCTCCCCCTGTGGGATGTGGCGGTAGGAGAGACGCCTGAGGAGCGCCGAGTGGTCCTCATCGCACAGGATCTTGAGGAATTTGGTGGAAGGATGAGCCTCTCTTTGTTCCTGATGGATCTTCTTGAAAAAGTCGCAGTCCACGCAGGAGCTTCGTTTTTCGGCGAACGTGCCCTGGACCTTGCCTCCGCAGCAGGTGCCGGCCACGGCCCAGCAGATCCGTCCGCCGTTCAGGCCCTCGTTCAAACCGTGATAGGACCTGTCGGTCGCGGCGGGACAGGGACCCAGCCGCTCGGCCTCGGCCCCGCCCGGTTCACGTCCACACCGCATGAATTCCCAACAGTTGAGGCCGGACCCGGTCATGACGTCCTCCCTCGGGGCTTGTATCCCCACACATGTCGGGGGCTGTCCGAAGACCGCTCCCCGGATGGAAGCAGACCTTCGGAGCCTCCGTGCCGTTAGAACAGGATCTCCATGGCACCGTACGCACAGGTGGGAACGCAGAGCTCGCACGCGATGCACTTATCATGGTCGAACCGCACCCGCATTTCCGGTCGGGTTACCGACAGCGCGCCGGTCGGGCAGGCCGAGGTGCACGCGCTGCACTCGATGCACCGATCCTGCCGCCACCGCACATCCTGGGCGAGCGGCACCGCCTCGACACCCAGATGGGCGACGAACTGCAAAGCCGCCTCGAGCTTTTTTTTGGGGGCACTCATCTCCAGCACCAGTCTGCCACGCTCCTTGGGCGTGATTCGCGCTCTGAGGATGTTCACCTTGATGCCATATTCCGTGATGAGCTGGTACGTCACGGG
>CALBZH010000465.1 GCA_937889795.1 uncultured Syntrophobacteraceae bacterium
CCCACCCACGACGCTTTTCCCAGATGAAACGGAGACGCCGAGATGTTGATGAGAACCTGCACCGAAGCCCGCCTCATTTCGGCAACCGGGTCTTCCCGGTACAACCGCCTCGGGAGATAATCCGGAACGTTCCAAATGTCCTCGCAAATGGTTAACCCGATCCGCACTCCACGCCAGTCCGTCCACCACCCCGCCCGACCGGGCTCAAAGAAGCGCTCCTCGTCGAACACATCGTAAGACGGCAGCAGACGCTTGTGAGCCTGGCCCAGCAGCTCGCCCCCGTCGAAAAAGAGCGCCGTGTTATGGTAGGGCTTGCCGACACCCGATTCGTTCTCCGCCACAACGCCGCAGATCAGCCCGATGCTTCGGCTAGCCTCCTGAAGCCGCGGCCAGTAGGCTTTGCTCGCCTCCACAAAGCTCGGAATATCCAGAAGATCCCGAGGCGGATACCCAACGAGGGCCAGCTCGGGAAATACAACCAGGTGGCATCCCTTCTCCGCCGCCGATTCAGCAAGACGGCAGATCTTTTCGGCGTTTCCTCTGAAATCGCCGATCACGGGGTTGATCTGGGCCAATCCTATCCGCATGCTGCCTCGCTCCGTAGTCCTTGCCGCGCTGTGTCGGGCGGGAAAGAGAGGAGTCTCTCAGGAGACCGATTTTGCTCGAAAGCGCCTCGGGTCAATGCCGTATTTTTGCACTTTGTATTGAATGATGCGCTTGGTCGTTCCCATCAGGCGGGCCGCCTCCGACTGGTTGCCGCGAACATCCTTCAGTGCATCCGTGATGAGGTCCCGCTCGAAAGCCCCGACCAACGCCTCAAGCTTGCCCCGGCTGACGCTTTGAGCCCCGGTGGGCTTCATTTGCAGGGTGGGAGGCAGGTGCCATGCCTCGATCGCTTCGCCGTTGGTCAACAGGACGGCGCGCTCGATGCAGTTCTCGAGCTCCCGCACGTTCCCCGGCCAGTGATAGGACATCATCATATCGATGGCGCTGGTGGAGATCCGACTCACGTCCTTGCCGAACTCCTGGGCGTACTTGAGGGCGAAATAATCCGCAAGCAAAAGGATATCCGGACCACGCTCCCTCAGGGCAGGCAGGAAGATGGGAAACACATTGAGCCGGTAGAACAGGTCGGATCGGAACGCCCCTCTGACGACCTCACGCTCCAGATCCTTGTTGGTCGCAGCCACCACGCGGACGTCGACCTTGACGGTGCGAGACGATCCCAGGGGCTGGAATTCACGCTCCTGGAGCACACGCAGGAGCTTTGCCTGGGCCACCGGAGAGAGCTCGCCCACTTCGTCGAGAAAGATCGTTCCCCCTTGTGCCTCCTCGAACCGCCCTCGTCTCCGGGTCACAGCCCCCGTGAACGCCCCCTTCTCATGTCCGAACAGCTCGCTCTCAAGCAGCGTGTCGGGCATAGCGGCGCAGTTCACCTGAACAAGAGGCCGGCTGCGGCGCGGGCTGTTCTCATGGAGCGCCTTGGCGACCAGCTCCTTCCCGGTCCCGGTCTCCCCGTTGATCAAGACCGTGGTATTCGTGCCAGCCACCTGATCGATGAGCCGCAGGACATCCCGGATCACTTTCGAGCGCCCGATGATGCTGGTGAGGGGCCGCTTGGCCTGGGCGAGCATCTCGCGAAGACGCTTGTTCTCCTCTTCAACCACACGGAATTGGACGACTTTGCCCAGCAGCTCGGCAATGGCGCTCAGAATCTCCACTTCCCGATCGAGGCTCTCCACTTGGTGTGCCAGTTTGTCCGCGGAAAGGACGCCGACCACTTGATTCTGATAGAAAATGGGCACGCACAGAAAGGCCAGGCTCGACCGATCCAGCGAGCGGCGAGCGCCGGTCCGATCCAGGAAGAGCGCCTCGTTGTCGAGGTTCGCCACCGCCATGGGGCGCCCCGATTGGGCCACTTTTCCCGTAATCCCCTCTCCGGGCTGGTAGCTGATGCGTCCGGTTTCAAAGTCAACACCCCGAGCAACATCCAGCCAGGCCTCGCCGGTCTGCAGGTCCAGGATGGAGACCGCTCCCCGCTCCATGCCAAGCCAGGTGCTCATGATGTCCAGCGTTTGCTGGAGCTGATCTTTCAGCTCATCGGAGCGCGACAGAACCCTCGCGATTTCGTGCAGGGCTCTCAATTCGAGATAGCTGTAATTGGCCGCCATGACAGGTTCACCTTCCAACGGGAAACATTGTTTCGATTGCAGCGCTCAAATAACGCAATTAAACATTTCTGTCACTCATTTCCTC
>CALBZH010000466.1 GCA_937889795.1 uncultured Syntrophobacteraceae bacterium
GGGTACCCGATGACCACATCGGCGCTGAGCCGAGTCTTGGTGATCGTCCCGCGCGAGATCTCAATTCCGGGGTTTCTGTAGCACGGCATAGGGTCTGGTCCTCAAAGCCCGTCAGCTGCGGATATTGAACGTTACCGTCTTGGATACGATGGCACCGAAGTTGATTCCCGTTCCCTCCCATGTCTTCGACGCGGAGCGAAGCTCGTAGAGGTAGAGCTTCCTCAAGGTCGTCTCCCGATCATCGGCCTTCGTTGGTGGAGCAAATGTCTCGTCCGTGTCGAAATCGGGTTGATAGGTGATGGTCATGGTCTCGCTCTGGCCCGCGCTCAGCAGGGGCGAGGCCTCAAACGTGATGTTCACGATCCCGCTCGCGTTGGTCACGCGGTTCAGCCCCGTGGCCGGAGCCCTGCCATGCCTGGCCTGACCGGTGCTCGCCGGGCTCAATGCATAGTCGTTGATGTCTGTCACGGCGAAGTTCAGGCTGTAGCCCTCAAGAGGGCTGCCGACTTCATCCGTGATGCGGACGATGAGGTTCTTGATGCCGAGGGGCTCCATCTCGATGGTATCTCCCAAAGGCGATCCCGGTGTGGTGGTGGACGTGCCCTCGGAGAGGGTGATGACCGGTGTGAGCAGGTTGTTGAGCTCGAGGATGGACTGGACCATCTGGTGAAACCCAGACTGCGACTCACGGACGGCCCGCAGCAGGTTGCGCAGGTACAGCAGAGATGCCCGGTCCATGTCTTCCATGGGCGGGTCGTCGGGAAACAGTCGCAGGGCTCTCCAGATGGTGCTCGAGTACCGGCGGCTTTGCTCCTCCGTGAGGTTCATGTTGTAGCCGTACCAGAAAGCCGGTGAATCCCCGAAGATCCGCCCTGGATCGGCGAGGGCGCAAACGATCTGGTAGAGCGCGTTGGTGAGGTAGCCTTCGATCTGCAGGGCCTTTCGCGGCTCGTTGAACGCAGGCTGGGGAGCCGTGACGGGCCCCCCGAAGAGGTACTGGTAGTTGGACCTTCCGCGCTCCACGACGTTGGACAGACCGTGGGAAAGCATGGAATAGCCTCTTGCCCGGTCGACGGCCCCAAACTCGCTTCCCCAGAAGCATTCGACCAGCTCCGCCCAGCCCTCCGTGAGCGCCTGGTTGTACGAGGTGATCTGCTGCCGATTGTGCGACAGGCTAATGTCCCAAATGAGGCCCTTCAGGGTGAACGGAGGGTAAGGACGGACTGCCCTGTAAAAAACCCAATGCGCCATTTCATGGACCACCACGGAATCATCCCAGGCATCCGGTCCCCTCCCCGTGGGGCGATCGACGTCCTGACCGAGGTGGAGCTCCAGCATGAGGAAATACTGCGTGTCGTCCCCATCGATGAGGTTCACGTCGAGCTCGCGCGATTGCCCTTGAATTCCCCATCGGTGCTCGGCCTCATCGGCCCGCGTGCAGTGCTGGTACCAGCGCTGCGCCATGCGCACGACCTTCATGACGTTGATGGCCGCGTTGGTCCGGTTTCCCTCCCGCAGCATCGCGGTGTACGAGTAGGCGTCATCCGAGTAGTCATCCTGAGGCTCTGAAGCGAATTCCTGGGAATCATCCCAGGGCCACAGATCTCCGACCTTCAGCTCGAGCCCCAGCTCCTCGTTCCAGTCGGCTTCCGTGATGGCGCGAAACGAGATGTCTGGGAGTTTTTCGAGTCCTCCGCCCAGGTCGAGCAGGTTGACCTCGAGGTCCGTGCAGGTGCGGATGAGCCGAATCCGGTCGTGACCGGTGTCTGCCACGGCCATGAGACCTCCAGGATCGACCACGGCGCGCGCGGGCTTCTCCAATACCAGCATGCGCGCCAGCTCCGGCTCGTACAACTGGTTGTCGGCCGCCTTGAGTCGCAGCAGAGCCTTGAGATCCCACAGGGCCAGCAGGGTTCCGTCGGCTTCCAGGCGGAGGACCCGGTTCCGACCCCGGTCTGTCACGATCAGCTTGTCTTCGTCGTCCACGAAAATGCCGCAAGGCTCGGATGCGACACTGGACGGCAGATCGGGATTGGGCACATTGAACTGGCGGACGAAGGTATCCGAGGAATCGAACTGGACGATCCGCCGGCTGCCCGTATCGGCCACGAAGACATTGCCCCGGGAGTCCACTAGATCGGAAGAGCGTCGTGTAGGGAAAGAGTGTAGATCTCGGTGG
>CALBZH010000467.1 GCA_937889795.1 uncultured Syntrophobacteraceae bacterium
CGCATCAGTACGAAATGAATGACATCGGACACTACGGGATCGGGCACGGCATGATTCTCGCCCGCCCGAAGGTCGTAGAGCCGCCAGAGGAGTGCTGGCCGGACATGAAGATCATGAACGAGCTGGGTAAGCGGATCTCGCCGCCGGATCTCTGGCACGACGACTTCGAAGCGTTTCTCGATGACGTGGTTCGGCCAGCGGGGCTGACCTATGACGAGTTTGTCCAGAAGGGATACCTGAAGGGACCCGATCGATTCCAGCTCTATCGAGAGAAGGGTTTTCGAACCCCCACGGGAAAGGTCGAGCTCAAGCTGAGCACCGCTGAGAAGTTCAAGCTGAAACCGCTTCCGGAGTATACCGGGCTGCCTGAGGAGGTGAGCCCGGAGTATCCTCTCCTCCTGATCAGTGCCAAGAGCCGTTACTTCCTGCTTTCCTCCTACCGGTGGGTCGAGCGCTTGAGGGAAAAGCGCCCCGATCCCCTGACGGAGATTCACCCTGAGACCGCCGCTGAGCTCGGGATTATGGATGGCGACGAGATTGTCATCGAAACCCGATACGGCAAGATCATCCAGCGGGCGCGCGTGACAGACATCGTCCATCCGAAGGTGATCAGCGCCGCTCTTGGATGGTGGTTCCCCGAGGGCAGAGCGGACGAGCAGTTCGAATGGCAACGGTCGAATTTCAACATGCTCACCTCCATCGACACGCTCGGAAAAGAGTTCGGGACTCCTAACCTGAGCAATATCCCGTGCCGGGTCCGCAAGGCCTGATGTTACACGAGAGCCTGCGATCGGAGATCCCAGGCCGGCTGGAGGAGATTGCCGTGGTTCCCATACACGAACTGCTGAGCCGAATTCACTGGGACAAGGCATTCGGCGAAGGAGTCTTCGAGATCGGGTACCAGGACCACGTGGAGCGGCGCATCGTCCGTGTCCCCTTCGCAAGGGTCCATCTCCAAAAGGGCAACCGCTTTTCTTTTCAGCTGGAGACCGACCTGGATGGGATCGTGACGATTCCGTTCCATCGGGTCAGGGAGGTGTATCGACACGGGGTCCTGATTTGGCGGCGAACTGGTTTGGGCTAAGTGAAATGCCCCGCGAAGAGCCGAGGGGTCGATGGCTCTTCGCGGGGCATGGCTGCCGGGATCACCGGCGAACGAGTTGGAAGCAAGCCGCCTCAGGCTCCGGCGTTGTTGTCGCTTGCAATCCGAACCCATGTTTCGGTTCTGCCGAGCAGGGAAATTCCCCAATAGCCTCTGAACAGAATGTGGTCGCCATCGGCAAGGCTGATTCTGGCTTTGTAGATCTTGCCGTTTTCCGGGTTGTAAATCCGGCCTCCATCCCAAACCTTCTCGCCCTGGTACTGGAAGCCTTCGATGAATGTCAGGCCAAGCAGAGGACGCCTCCTGAGAGCAGGATTGGGATTGTTCCGATCCACCACCGGGAGCCCCGCCATGCCGTGCTTGTCATCCGGCGGGTACGTAGCCCTTTCCAAATGCACAATCCGACCGCAGTAGCCTGCTCCACACCGATACATTTCTATTTTTGCATCGTTGTCAGCCGTGTTCCAAACGCCGACGATGGCATCACCACTATCGCCAAATCCGTTGCCGGGCATCGCCAGCAACAGACCCACCACCAAGAATGCCCACACGATTCTGCCCCGTTTCATCTCCTAACCCTCCACAGCGCTTTCCGGACACTATCGTCCGGAACGCCGCCCAGCTTGAGCGATAGATCAGCCAAGCTGCACACCAGAACCCGCACTCCCTCGCCCCTCCATCACGCGCTACGTCTGCATCGGATGAGACTGCGTCAAGGCGTAACTTATTCATGGTTTGGCAAAATGCAATCCGAACGGGTCGAGCTTATACTTACGATTATTCTGCTTGACAACAAGGATTTTTATGGGAAGGACACACCAACTCCGAGAGAAGGCCGGACTCTTACCATAGGGCCAATCGATACTGGTAGGAGGATGCTGCAAGATACGGCGATATACACACCTATTCCATATTGTATTCTTTGAGCCTACGCCACAAGGTGGTTCGAGGGATGTTAAGGATTTGGGCCGTCAATGCCTTATTGTAACCCGTACGCTCCAGGACTTTCGCAATGTAGCGCTTTTCCAGCTCGTCAAGGGACATAAGCCCTTCAGCCTCGATGCTGTCGAACTCCAGCTGCTGGAGGTCCTGGGGAAGGTCCTGCGGACGAATCGTATCGCAATCGGTGAGCGCAACCGCCCGCTCGATGATGTTTTCCAGCTCCCGAACATTTCCAGGAAACGTGTAGTTGGTCAACAGCTGGATCGCCTGCGGTTGAATCCCGGTGATGGGCTTGCGGAAGGCAAGACTGTACTTCTCCATGAAGTGACCGGCGAGAAGCGGGATGTCTTCCTTGCGATCTTTCAGAGCGGGAAGCGCGATCGTGACCACATTGAGTCGGTAGAACAAGTCTTCCCGAAATCGCCCCTCGGCGACCTCCTGCTTGAGGTCCCGGTTCGTCGCGGCAATCAGCCGGATGTTGAGATCGATCGGCTTGACGCCCCCGACGCGCAGGATGCACTTGTCCTGCAGGACATGCAGCAGCTTGACTTGCATGGAGAGGGGCATTTCGCCCACCTCGTCCAGGAAGACCGTTCCTCCGGACCCGGATTCCAGCAGCCCGATCTTCGTGGCCGTCGCGCCCGTGAAGGCTCCTTTCTCGTAGCCGAACAGCTCGCTGCTGATGAGCTCTTCAGTGAATCCGCCGCAGTTGAACGACACGAACGCGTGGTCTTTTCTCGGGCTGAGCTGGTAAATGGCACGCGCCACCACGGCCTTTCCCGTCCCGCTCGCGCCCTGCAGCAGCACGTTGCAGTCCACGGGCGCCACCCGCTGCACCATGGCGAAGAGCTCTTTCATGACCGGACTGACACCCACGATCGTACTGAGTCCTCCTCCCCCCTTCAACGCTTCCCGCAAACGGAGATTCTCCTGGCGGAGATTGATCTTCTCCACCGCCCCTTGCGCCAACAGCCGGACCTCGGCCAGTTTAAGCGGTTTGGTCACGTAGTGGTGCGCCCCTTCCTTGATGGCTTCGATGGCGCTTTCGATGCTCCCGTACCCGGTGATGATGATGACCTCGGTCTCGCGGCGGATGCTCTTTGCTTCGGAGAGCACGTCCAGGCCGCTCAGATCCGGAAGCATCAAGTCGCAGAAAACCACGTCAAAGGGCTGTTCCTGCATGCGCTCCAAGAACGACCGTCCCGCCGTGAACGCCTCGACCTCGTACCCGTCTTTCGAGAGCGCCTGGCTCAATCGACGGCAAACGACCACTTCATCATCGACTATTGCTACTCGCACCGACATTCGGTTTCTCCATCGGTCCGTTCCGGGCCACCGAGCTCTTCGCGGGCAATTGGCAAATATACGGTGAAGATGGTTCCCTTTCCCAGCTCACTCCTGGCTTCGATCCTTCCGCCATGCCGCTTCACGATGCTGTACGTCACGGCCAGCCCCAGCCCCGTTCCCCTTCCGACGCTTTTGGTCGTGTAGAACGGCTCGAAGATGTGCTCCAGGACCTCCGGCTTGATGCCTACTCCCGTATCCCCGATGTCGAAGCGTACCAGATCCGGCGAATGAAGGGCTACCGCGATCCTAATCGCGCCGCCCCCCGGCATGGCCTGGATGGCGTTCAGAAGCAGGTTCATAAAGACCTGCTGGAGATTTCGGAGGTTGCCTCGAACGCGCGGCAGCGGCTCCATGAGCTCCAGGTCGAGCTTGATTCCCGCCAGCATGATCTGGTTTTTAACCAGGGCCACGGTGCTGCGGACGATCTCAATTGCGTCGATGCTCGAAAACGTGGGGCGCTCTGTTCGTGAAAAATCCAGGAGGTTTCGCACGATGTCGCTCGCCCGCTCGGCCTGGGTGAGAATGTCCCGCATCATTTCTCGGGCATCCGAAT
>CALBZH010000468.1 GCA_937889795.1 uncultured Syntrophobacteraceae bacterium
ATCTGGTTGTAGGCCCCCCCGATGGCCTCCTCGCCCACATAGCTTTCGCCGGGTCCCGTACCCATCAGGGTGATGTTTGGATCTGGAGCGTACGTGTCCATGATTCCCTTCAGGTCTTGAGCGCCGAGGGCTTGATTGTGCTGTTCCAGCAGTGCTTTCACTTCGCCCGCAACCCTTGACTCGTGCTGTTTCGCGAGACACGGCGAGGCGAGCGCCAAGCAGACCAGGACGATCAAGAGCAAACCCCCTTTTCGAACCATAGCTTCTCCTTTCGTTTGGCTGGTTTGAGGAAACGAGACCATCATGCCGGCCGACCGCGCCATCCACCAAGCGCGTGCCAGCCGCTGCCCATGGCACACCGAAACGTTCGGGATCCCATGCAAGCTGCCGGTGGAGCCAACGTCCGATCCCGGAGGAAGAAAAGGTCGACGAGCCTGCAGCAAGACATATGACAGCTCATACGCTTAAAGAACATTGGACCTTGGTCCAATCCTGCTGCCCGAGAGGGTGGGCAGGGATCTTTACTTGGGGAGCCCGTGAGCCTTCTTTTCCACCACAGTCATTGCTGTTCTTCCGGAGCACCTAAAAGGGCCAAGAACCGATGACGCCTTTCCCGACGTAGGACAAATAGGGACTCACTCTGTTTGCACCGTAGCGCCTTCCGTAAGTTCTTCGGCTCTGCTCACCCATCCGCCACCCATGACTTTGTAGAGATTGATGTGGGAAACGAGGAGCGCGGTCATGGATTGGGAATAGGCGAGCTCAGCGGGGAAAAGCTGTGACTCGGCGTTGAGCACCGTCAGATACTGGGTGTAGCCCCCCTGGTATTGCAGCCAGGCAAGGCGGTCGTATTCCTTGAGGGACCCAACCAGAGCCCCCTGAGCCGCAAGCTGGTCCGCGAGCTTCTGTCGGGAGACGAGAGCATTCTCGACGTCGCTGAAGGCGCTCAGGATCGCATTCTGGTAGCTTTCGAGAGTCGCCTGCTGCTGCGCCTCGGCCTGTTTGACCTGCCCCCGGATCGCCCCTGCGGTGAAAATAGGGCCGGTAAACGTGCCCGCGTAGCTCCAGATCTTGGACGGTCCCGTGAAGAGGTCGGCCAGTTGGCTGCTCTGGGTCCCCAGGGCGGCGGTGAGGGAGATGGTGGGGAAGTACAGCGCTTTGGCCGCACCGATCTGGGCGTTTGCCGCAATCAGGTTCTGCTCGGCCTGGGCAAGGTCCGGACGGCGTTCGAGCAGCTCGGAGGGTAGACCCGCTGGTACGGCTGGAATCCCAAGCTGTGAGAGGGGCTTGCCACGCTCGATGGCGCCCGGATGACGGCCCAGAAGCACGCACAGGGCATGCTCGGTCTGAGCGATCTGGGATTCGATCTGAGGAATAGCCGCCGCTGCCGTGTCGTACTGGGACCGCGCCTGCTCGAGCGTCATCTTGGAGACCTGGCCATGCGTGAATTGGAGATCGAACAGCCGCACCGACTCCGCATAGGTGTCGAGCGTGCGGTGGGAGATCTCGAGCTGATCGTCCAGGCCTCGGAGCTGGATGTAGCTGCTGGCGACCGAAGCGACCAGCGAGAGAATCACGCCGCGGCGGGCTTCCTGGGAGGCAAGCAGATTGGCACGCGCGGACTCGGTCAGGCGGCGGATGCGGCCCCACAGATCGATCTCCCAGTTCGCGCCGCCAAGGATTTCGAACGAATTTTTGGGATTGGGAATGAGGGACGTCGCCAGGGGGGAGGCTCCGGCCTCCGAGGTCCGCTGACGCGTTGCACTTCCATTGTAGCTGAGCTGTGGGAAGAGCGGCGCGCGGGTTTGCATGAGCAGGCCCGCGGCCTGCTCGATATTGGCGGCAGCGATCTTGACATTCTTGTTGCGCGCGAGCGCCTCATTGATCAGGGAGTCGAGAACCGGATCCTGGAACGACTGCCACCACTCGGTATTCGCGGTATCCCGCGCGTCCTTTTCTTCAAACCGAAAGGACTCCGGCGTTTCCACGGCGGGACGACGATAATTGGGCCCGAGCATGCAGCCGGTGAGCAAAAGCGAAAACACTGTGACAACAACCGTGGTCGCCGCCAGGGAAGGAACCCGACAGACCGGGTAAGCCGAAGGAGCGTCATCCCGGCATGTTTCTGGCCGGGATCCAGCAGTAGTTTCAAAAGAACCCTGGATTCCGGCTGACAGACTGCCGGAATGACGTTGATGGGGGTCCTTAAAGGCTTTCATGGTTTGTCCTACTCCTATGCTCACGGTTGTGTGCCGGGATGCCACTTGCAGGCTCGGCCGGATTCGGATTGTGAACGGGGATTGCCCTCGCTGTACGATAAGCGTCGCACGTTAGGCGCGTGGCAAGAAGAAGTCATCCACTCGTACGTGACCCTCTTGGCAGCGCCGCCTTCCACGGCGACGAGGCAGTTCGGGCAAGCTTTGCTCGGGATTTCAAACGCCGCCATGGAAGGCGGCGCTACCATGGTGATTGACAGGACGTTCATTTGTCGCCCGTTGTCTTAGTCTCCTTTCGCACTTCCATGGGGCACTTCTTCCTGCGTGGGCTTGCTTGGGAAGACCGTCTCTTTCTTCGCCTCGGAGCGCTCGGCAAGCCGGTCGAACAGGTAGAAAAAGAGCGGCACGTAAAGCATGGCGAGCGTGGTCTCCCCGATCATGCCCCCCATGATGCCCGTTCCGATGGAGTGACGGGCGTTGGCGCCGGCGCCGGTCGCGATCGCAAGCGGCAGCACGCCAAGAATGAACGCCATCGACGTCATGATGATCGGCCGAAGCCGCTCCTCGCCGGCCTGAATGGTCGCATCCATGATGGACAGGCCCTGCTTGCGAAGCTCAACCGCAAAGGTCACCCGCAGGACCGCGTTCTTCGCCCCGAGCCCGATCAGGACCAGCAGACCGATCTGAAAGTAGACGTCGTTTTCCAATCCCCGCAGCCAGTTGAACACCAGGGCACCGAGGATCCCGAAGGGCACGGCCGTCATGACCGACCCCGGCAACGTCCAGGACTCGAACTGGGCCGCCAGGACGAGGAAGACGATGATGAGCCCGAACGCGAAAGCCGCCGCGGAGGTTCCGCCGGATTTCTTCTCCTCATAGGCCATTCCCGACCAGGCGAAGTCATACCCATCGGGCAGCGTCTCCCGTGCCGTCGCTTCCATCGCCTTGATCGCATCCCCCGAGCTGAAGCCTGGAGCGGCGGCGCCCGTGATCTGGGCGGCTGGAAAGCCGTTGAAGTGCGGCACCAGGTCGGGTCCGGTCACGTATTCCGTCTTGACGACCGCCGAAAGCGGCACCATCTGCCCGTCTTGGGACCGTGTGTAGAGGCGGGTGATGTCCGAGGGCTCGCGCCGGTAGGAGGCATCGGATTGAAGAATGACGTTCCACACCCGGCTGTACTGGTTGAACTGGCTGACCGTTATGGATCCGAACTGGGCCTGCAATGCGCTGTAGACATCCGCGACCGAAACCCCGAGGAGCACGGACTTCGACCGGTCGACCTCGGCCCGGAGCTGCTGCGAGACGGCGCGGAAGGTCGAGCTCAGGTTGCCGAGCTCGGGCCGTTGTCGGGCCTTGGTGAGGAGACCCTGCGTCACGTCGTAAAGCCGCTCTGGAGCCCCGGCCTTCTTATCTTGAACCCAGAATTCAAAGCCGCCCGTGGTGCCGATTCCGGGGATCGCCGGCGGCGCGATCGGGATGAATACCCCCGTGTTGATGCTCCCGCGTGCTTCCGCCGTCGCCTTCAAGAGGACGGTTTTGGCGTTTTCCGTGCGGGCGCGCTCGATCGAGGAGTAGCGCTCTTCAAAATCCTTGAGCGGTACGAAGACGGTCGCCACATTGGTCTTGTACTGGCCGTCGATCAGGCTGAAACCATTCACAACGGCCCGGTCCGCTACCGCGGGATCCTTGGCAAACAGCTTGTCCACGACCTCCGTGGTCTGAGCGGTTCGGTTGAGGCTCGTGGCGTCGGGCATGACGACCATGGACATCAGATAACCCTGGTCTTCGTTGGGCACAAAGCTTGTCGGGGTGGTCCGGAAAAGATACACGAGCCCCCCGATCAGGACGGCCAGCAAGGCAAACGCCACCGCCATCCGTTTGATCATGAAGACCACCACATGGCCAAAGGCCACGGTAAAGCGGTCGAACTGCCGGTTGAACCAGGCAAAGGGGCCGCGCTGTGGTGGAGGCCGGTGCTTGAGCATGAGCCCGCACATGGCCGGGGTGAGGGTGAGTGCCACGAAGCCCGACAGGGCCACCGAAATGACGATAGTGATGGCAAACTGCTTGTAAAGCTGCCCCGTGGTGCCCGGCAGAAACGCGGCCGGGATGAAAACCGAGGCCATCACCAGGACCACCGCGATGAGCGAGGTGCCGATCTGCTCCATGGCCCGGATGGTCGCTTCTCGCGGCGGCAGGTGATACTTCACCATGTTGCGCTCGACGTTCTCCACCACGACAATGGCGTCGTCGACCACCATCCCGATGGCGAGCACGATGCCGAACAGGGTCAGGAGGTTGATGGAAAACCCCATGGCGAGCATGCCAGGAAAGGTTC
>CALBZH010000469.1 GCA_937889795.1 uncultured Syntrophobacteraceae bacterium
TCGAAGCGGAGCTTCGCGACCCCAAGCGGCTCATGAAGAACGTGCAGCAGGCCATCGCCATCCGCCTGAAAACCTTTAACCAGCAGAGCTTCTCACAGCTCAACTGGGACCGATTCCGGTTCTTCCTGAACGGCCCCGCTCAGCACGTGTTTCACCTTTACGAGCTTTTGAGCAATCACGTCACGCACATCGAGTGCGAATCGACGAACCGGGATGGAGAGACCGTCGTGCTGCCGCTGAGCCCAAAGGTGATCCAGCCGGTTGGCTTCGAGCCCGAGGAGGCGATGATCCCGACCACCGGACGCACTTTCCCCGGCTACGTCCTCCTCTTCGAGTACTTCTGCTTCCCGGAGAAATTCCTGTTTCTGGACCTGACCGGGCTCGCGGCGCTAAAAGGGCTGGATTGCAACGACACGCTCACCCTCTGGATCTACCTGGATCGGCTGGCCAAGCCGAACCTCGTGGTCAACGCTCACACCTTCTGCGCCCATGCAACGCCGGCCATCAATCTGTTCAAGCGGATTGCCGAGCCCATTCGGGTCGAGCACCGCAAGCCGGAATACCACGTGATTCCGGATGTCCGACGCCGGGAGGCAACCGAAGTCTTCAACATCGATCGGGTCACGGCCATCGGCGCGGAGGGGACCGGGAAGACCTTCGAATTCAAGCCATTCTATTCGATCCGGCACCAGGACGGGGAGGAGGATGGACCCGAGGCCCGGCGTGCCTTCTGGCATCCCGAGCGGCGACCTTCCGGAATGAAGGGGGATGACGGCACGGAGGTCTTCATTTCGTTCACGGACCTGCACTTCGACCGCACGGACCCGGAGGTGGAAACGCTGACCGTGCATGTCACCTGTACGAACCGAGACTTGCCCGCGCGGCTCCCATTCGGAGATCCGCTGGGCGATTTCGACATGGAGATGGCCGCTCCTATCACGAAGATCACCAGCCTGATCAAGCCGACGCCCACTCGCCGACCCGCGCTGGGAGGAGCACTCCAATGGCACCTGGTTTCTCACCTGGCGTTGAATCACCTTTCCCTGGTCCGGGGAGGAGAGGAGGCACTCAAGGAGATCCTGCGGTTGTACGACTTCGACCGATCCCCGGCAGTACGGCAGCAGATCGACGGAATTGCCTCGGTTCGATCGGCCTATGTGACGAAACGGATCGGGCGTTCATTTTGCCGCGGAGTCCAAACCACGATCGAGCTCGATGAAGACAAATTTGTCGGGACGGGCCTTTTCCTGTTCGGTTCCGTGCTGGAGCGCTTTCTTGGCCTCTATGTCTCGATCAACTCGTTTTCTCAGATGATCCTCAAGACCTCGCAGAAGAAGGAGCCAATCCGCACATGGGCAGCCCGAAACGGCAGCCGCATCCTTCTATAAGGGAGGACCTGTTCGAAGCCTTCTTCGAGTTCAGCTTCTACAAGGCGGTTCACCTCCTCGAAACATTGAGCCCCGACAAGAAGCCGCTTGGCGAAGCGCTTACGCCCCAGCAGGAAGCGGTGAGGTTCTGCGTCCGACCGGGATTCGTGTTTCCTCCGAGCGATATCGCGGGCTTGAAGCCTCCGGTGTCTGAGGAGGACCGCCCGAGCTCCCCCAGTGCTGTTGAGTTACGCGACGAACAGCAAGAAGAGAGGACAGGGAGACTCGGTGATGGGGAGGTGGGGAGAATGGACATACAAGCATCTCCTGGCTCAGAGCCAGTCGCTGACACGCTGGACATCCCCAACGTCTCCTCCTCTCCAAGTCGCCTTGTCCCCAAGTCAACGACAGTGGCGGGCCTGGCCGAGGGGAATCCAGCCCCCGCAGGCCCCGCGCGCATGGACGTGGCCTTCCTGGGCCTCGTGGGTCCATCTGGTGTGCTTCCCCACTGGTACAACGAGCTGGCCCAGGATCGACTTCGAAAGAAGGATTCGACCTTTGTCGCCTTCCTCAACTGCTTTCACCACCGGCTGGTCTCGCACTTTTACCTGGCCTGGAAAAAGCATCGCTTTCCCGAGACGTATCTGCCGGGAGCCAGGGACAGACTTTCCAAGCACATGCTCTGCCTGATCGGTTTGGGGACGCCGCATCTGCTCGACCGTATGGGGCTCGACCCGGAATCCCTCATCTACTACAGTGGACTCCTTTCCCGCACGACCCCTTGCGCCTACGCCGTCGAGGCGGCGGTCGCCTACTTTTCGGGGACCACCGTCACCCTGCATCAGTGGATCGACCGGGTAATCCCCATCGAGCCCGAGGACCAGACCCGACTCGGGATGGCGAATGCATCCTTGGGAGCCGATGCGGCCTGCGGCAGCCAGGCATGGGAAAATCAAACCAAGTTTCGGGTCGATCTTGGCCCCATGAGCTTCAAGCGATTCATTCGGTTCCTGCCCATCGGGGACCTGCTTGGACCCATATTTTCCCTTGTGCGGGTGATGGTGGGGATCGAGTACGAATTCGATATTGGCGTGATCTTGAAGCGCGATGAAGTCCCTCCTTGTCGGCTGGGCCAGCTCGGCCCCGAGGCGCCCCGACTGGGATGGACGACCTGGGTGAAGTCGCCTGGTGTCCTCCATGACGACCATCCACGCGTGGTCTTTCAGGAACCGGCGCGGAACTGACCTTTCTTCAGAGGAGCCAGCGCATGCCTAAGACGAACCTGAAATCCCTCATCGGCAAGCTCAACGCAACCT
>CALBZH010000470.1 GCA_937889795.1 uncultured Syntrophobacteraceae bacterium
CGACGCTCTTCCGATCTCCATACAGACTGAGTTTGGAGAAGACGACGCCCAGCAAGACCAAGGAGACCCCCACCGCATTGCAGAAAAGCGCCGTAGCCGCGAGTCCGCGCAGAATGCCCGGGACCAGTGCCGCCAAGCTCTCCCGACGTCTAAAAGGCAGGATCACGGTCCCCCCCAGCCCGCACACAACGCCGACCAGAAAGCACAAGTATAAAGGATAGCCTACAAAATGCACGTGCTTCTGAAGCAGACAGAAGGGGCAGTGGTGGGTCGGCAGCTCGTAGAAGTACAGCGATGCGAAGCCCATCAAGGCCATTACCGCCGCGACGAACAGCACTGCGGAGGATGCCGCAAACGGGATGACGCCCTTACCGGAGAGAACAACTCGAATCCCCAGCAGCAGCATCACGACCGCCGTACCGAAAAAGAGGATCTCCACAGAAAGATTGGGCAGAGCAACAATGCCCGATGTAACGCCTTCTGCATCGGCTGAAAACAGAGTCCCACAGCAGGAGGTGATGACGTTGGGTGCGATGTTGGCGAAATAGAGGGTTTGCAGGACAAGCTCCAGAATCACCAGTGGGGTGATACAGACCAGCACCGCATACTTGATTCGGATCAATGGGTAGTCGTAACCCCGATTGTCGGTATGGTTGAGAACCAGCCACAGCCCGCCCAGAATGAAGTTGGCCAGTTTCAGGATGAGCGTGGGGTAGCCCCACCCGTTCGCGTTGAGTGCCCCCGCCGCACACATCGCCCCGACGAGAACGCCGGCCAATTGGTCCGCCGTGTAGATGAAGAGAAACAGGGAAAGGAGCTGATACCCCATCGCATAGATCATGGTCACGGAGATGAAGTACGTCCTCCTCTCCAGAGCCAACTGGAGCTCGCTTCCGCTCCGAAGGTCCCACCGAGCCAGGATTCGAACGCCGTACCAGCATGCGTAGAGCAGCAGAAGCGCCGTCAGTGCTGACCCGGTAAGCTGCGCCAAGATGGATGGATGGTACAACATGCCGATTTATCCTCGATCACGGATTTGCCCGTCCCGCATTTCAATCACCCTGTCAACCACATCGGCCTCGAATACGATCGGGTCATGGCTTGCCACCAGGATGGTCTTTCCGTCGCTCCGCATCTGTCGGACGAATTCCATGAGCTCTTTGGACAACTTGCTGTCAAGATGAGCCGTCGGCTCGTCGGCGATGATCACCTCGGGATCGTTGATGAGAGCCCGAGCGATCGCAACCCGCTGGGATTCGCCTCCGGAAAGCCACTCGACCCTGGACTGGGCCTTGGCCCCTATGCCGAACATCTCAAGAAGTCCTTCCGCCTTTTGCTTCAGGACCCTGTGAGCTATCCCCAGTGGATAAGCAGGAAACATGACGTTCTCGAGCACCGTGACCCCTTTGATAAGGTGAAACTGCTGAAAGATGAAGCCAAAGCTTCGACGCCTGATTTCCGTCAGAAACCGCTCGGGCAAGCTCGTGATCTCACGCCCCTGAAACAAGATCCGACCCGAGGTCGGTCGCGCCATGCACCCAAGCAGGCTGAGCAGCGTGGTCTTGCCGGATCCGCTTGGACCCTTCAACACCGTCACGCGGGCGGATTCAATGCCCACGCTAATCCCGTCAAGCGCCACAAATTCATTGGATCTGCCCGCGTTGAACACTTTTCGAACCGCATGCAGCTCGATCATCCTCGATCCTCTCCCAAAATCCGAGCACCTCGCCCAGAGTGAGCACCCCGAATCGCCGCCAACACCCTACGCCAGCACAACCCATCAGCTCCGCATCACCATATCCGGATCAATGGTAGCCGCGCGCCACGACGGGATGATCGTCGTCAGCGTGTAGGGCACCACTGTGAGAAAGAACAAGGTGGATACCTGATAGAATCCGAAGGCAGGCGTGAGCGAGAACCTCGGATAAAGCACGGACCACCCCTTGATTGCCGGCTCGAACAGCACAAACCCACTCATGAATACGTGAGCATAGGCCAGAATGACTCCCAGGAAAAACGACGAAAGGGAGATCACCGCTCCTTCCCAAAATTTCGTCAGGAGGATATCCGACGTTTCCCAGCCGATTCCTTTGAGAATGCCGATTTCCCGCTTTTCCTCGGCACTCAGTCCCGTGGCCTTGTCCCAGACGAGGATGATGAAGCCGAGGATGGCGCCCGAGAGCACCACGATGCACAGGCCCCCACGCCAATCGAAAACCGCGTCGTATGTTCGGAGAATTTCATCTCTCAGGACAGGTCTCGTGTCCGGGAAAAGCTGCGTGATCTTTGTGGCGATCGTGGTCAGCTCGCGGTGGTTCCTCACTTCAAGGACCAAATCCGTGGCCAGTCCATCCAGCGTGCGGAATATTCTCTTGAAATCCCCTTCGCAGAGCAAGATCAAGTCCGAGCTCACGATCTCCAGGTCCGCGTCCAGGATTTCCTTGATCTTGAGGAACACATACGATCCGTCGTAAGTCTTGAAAGGGATGGCACCGTTCTCCTTGGCCAGCAACCCCCGCGCAACCCCTCGTCCTACAATGATACTCCCCGAAGGAATCGCCGGATTTTCACTCACCATGAGCGTGTAGTTGGCGCTCGTTGTCGGATCGAAATAATACCCCCAAAGCCGACCTTTTACATTCTGGACCCCTTTGATTTCCTTGATAGAATCTGCGTAGTCCAAGGGAATGTAATCATGCCTTCCGGCCACGAGACGCTGGACGACGATCTCGGGCGCCTTGGCGAGGACCAGGGCCGCCTCACGGCGTATGGCGGAAACGAGAAAGACCACCGAAGCAACGAGAAACACCACGAAGGTGTAAACCACGATCAAGGCAAGGTTCTTCGCCTTGCGTCTCAGCAGGGAGGAAACCGTGAAATCAAGGATGTTCCGATGTCGTTCCAAAAAGTGCTTCATTGCCAGCTTCCTTCGGCCTGAGATGCAGTGGAACACTGAGTATGGAGCCCGATGGGAAGTGCTCGAAGGAAAGCGGATAGTCCTGAAAAGGGGTGTGCAGATCCGCCATGCTTGGATGCCTCGTGTATCGGGCGTCGGTGAAGATACAAAGATCCGTCAGCCCCATTCGCTCAACCATAGCCTTCTTCTTCTCGAGCGCAGACAAGCGACCAACGCGCAGATGCTCACCATGAACAAGTACACCGAGCATCATCACCACGCAAACCGCCAAAAAGACAAGAAAACCGGTCGATTTCCTCACAGCACTAGTCCAGAGACTTGAGAATTTCCATGGTTACGTCATCAAACCGGATGAGCGAGTCGCCACTATGGTCAATCATGAATTCACGCGCATCGGACTCACTGGCAAAGGGAATCAATTCTTTCCCCATCGGCCCATATACATTACTCCCTTTCACAAAATAGGCCTTCAGAGAATCAATAAGGTTCATGTTATAATAATCCGTTACATAGATTGAATCAATATCTGATGCTTGCCTCTTTTTTTCATACTTAGACATGTTGATATAATATTTGAACATATCCTTGGCTCCATCAAATACCGCGTATGAGCCATCTTTAAACACGATTTGAGCGATAAAATCCTTATACATGGCAACATACATTCCACAGACCGGACATCGATCGGTCTTGGTAGGCTGCACCGGCTGCCGGTCACCTGCAAACGCTGAGCTGACGAGGACCATGAGGACAACCAGGATTGCTACGAATCGGTTCATTCCTACTCCTTCTTATCCGGAAACATCGAGCATCACGGCACCTGCCAAGCCAATTCACTCCCGCACAGGCTCAAGGGTCCGAAGACCGTCCTCAAGGGCCAGCAACGGTGCCGTCTCCACCAGTCTCATCCAGTGATTGGTACGGGTACTTCCAAGGAGGAACTGCCTCAGGTGGCCCTCGGGCAGACGCAGCGTATTTCCGAGCTTCTTGTTGATCACGTCTAAATTCTCGGGCTTTCCGGTGACGAAGTACCACCCCTTCCGGGGATTGTACTTCTGTGCATAGCCACGGACAGCCTCAAGGGTATCCCGCTCGGGGTCAACACTGATACTGAGAAGGACGACCTCCGAGCCCAGCTTGTCTCCAAGCTTCTTCTGCATTTTGAACATGGTCATGAGCGAGGGCTGAGCCGTCGGACAGTTCACGTAGAAGAAGCTAATAATGATGCGCTTGTTCTTGAGCAGGTCCGAGTAAAAACGGACTTCTTCCCCTTCGTGCGTGACCACTGGCAAGTCAGTAAAATAGCGCAGGTTTTCCTCGTCCTCGGCAACCCCAGCCGCATTCTCCACCGCCACAGCCCGAGCCCCCGCCCCCAGCCCCCCGAATGCACACCCAGCCACAATCAGAAAGGCAATGGTCAACATGCGTAACAGGAGGCGCTCCGCTTCCGCGCCCCCTTTCTCTGCCCCTTTCCCAAACTCCGCACTGCGCTCAACCATGCAAGCACCACCTCACTTCCAAGTACAGCACGGCAACAGGTCTGCACCCGGACCAGAACGATGCCGGATGCCGGATAACCCATGCAAGATCGGAGGATTCCTTATCTCGCATCAAGCATCAGACATCTGGCATCGCGTCCGCAAAAGTAACCCCTTCCGCCGTGCCGCACTAGCCGTCCAGAAATGGCCTTGGCCCCTCAAGCACCAGCGGCAACGGGCCACGGACCAAGCTCCAGCGATCGCTGCTCAGGCGCGACGTTCTAACGAAACAAGCTCGCAGCGCGCTCACCTTTCGAATATAAGATCAAAAGGAGGACTGTTACAAGGGAAGGCATACTGCATCGTGTGGAAAGTTTGCGGCAGGGGTCGGATGACCCTTGTGCGGTGAGGCGGCCATGATGGCATGGCACGTGTGGGTTGGGCTTCTGCGTCGAGTCGTTCGGAGGTTGGTGAGGCAGGGCGTGACACCTGCCTCACTCCGCTCGATTCAGCTCACTCTGCGTTCACGCACCCAATCCTGCAACTGACTGACGATTCCCCGCCTCGGAAGGACCTTGTCCAAGACGTCTTCATCGAGGGCATGCTGAACCAGGTTCGGGTATGCACAGCACTCCTGCTTCTGTCCCATGGTGAGACCGCCGCGCATCCGGATTGTTCTCAAGCCTTCCGCGCCATCGCTACCAACCCCCGTCATCAGGACGCCGCAGCAATTCTCCTTGAAATGGTAGG
>CALBZH010000471.1 GCA_937889795.1 uncultured Syntrophobacteraceae bacterium
CTCCCTGGGTGGGAGATGCCCAAGAACAGCAGCGACTACCTGACGACGCACTATGGCTTCATCACGGACTACCTGGCGGAGGCTTTTCACCGGCTGAGTCGGCAGACGAGCCGCTATGAGTACGTGAATCGCCACTGCAGATTGGGTAAGCACATCGAGGGCCGGGACGAGGTGGCCGTGAAGAAGACGGTCTCCGTCTTCCTCAAAATGCTCCACCCGGTTGGGGAGCCCACGCAAGAGGAATTCAACCAATACCTGGAGTATGCTCTTGAAGGCCGCCGGCGGGTCAAGGAGCAGATGAACAAGCGCAAGCCCGACGACGAGTTCGCCAGAATCAACCTCTCTTATATCAACGACCAGGGAGAGGAAGTGATCGTCTGGTGTCCGGAATCCAAAGACGCCGAAGCGACTCAGAACCCGAAAAGAAGAGTGCTCCCTGGACTGGGGAGCGAAAGGACCCGGCCAAGAGATAAGGTTCCCGAGATTCCATTGTTGGAAAAGCCGACCCCAGAGCCTGATCCTGTTCCTGCGGTGACCAAAACCTTAGAGGAAAAAAAAGAGGGGCAACCCCCTTCACCGTCTCTGCCGGAAGAGCCCAAAGAGAAGCACTACAAGATTTTTTACGGAGACACCGGCTTCACCTACGAAGCGATCTTCGGGGAATACCTCCGGGGTGCCCGAGTGATCGACATCGAAGACCCCTATATCCGTTCCCAGCACCAGATAGCGAATTTGGTCCGATTCTGCGAGCTGGTCGTGAAGACTGGGTCCGCCCACACCATCAATCTCACCACCGGTTTCGATGATGAGGTCCAACATAAGGAGGCTGACGAGAAATTCCAGAATCTGGCCTCGAGCTTGATTGAATATGGCATCAAGCTGAACGTAACCTACAACGAGCATCTGCACGACCGCGAAATCCGCCTCGACAACGGCTGGAAAATCAAGATCGGTCGAGGCTTCGACATCTACCAGAGACCCGACAACTGGTTCACCGTCGGCGCAAACGACTTAGAGCTCCGGCCGTGTCTCGAGACCATTGTGGATATCTTTCGTGGCGATTCAAACGTATGAGGGGTCATAGCTGTCGAAACACTTGTGAAGCAGGTAATCGGTTCAGCGCGAGTCGCAACAGTAACAGGTTGTGAAAACAGCTCCTTCCCAAGTTCAGTAATATTCATTGTCATCGTGCAAGATATTTTGCGATGATTCAATTTCCCAATCGTCCAGATTACCTAAGGCTATACCGGCCGCGGTCTTCACTCCGTGGCATTCAAGTTGCTCTATCCCCAGCCGAGTAGGACATGTGAGTATCGGAGAGCATCCGGTCAAACCTCTGTAAACTTCTCTTACACTGAGACAGACGGTTCTCCTAAGACGCAAATTTAGGAGGAGTGGCAATGTCCGTTACAGCATCTCTCAGCAAGGAAGCCATCACGCATGCGTTTTCCTCGTCTCAGTACGTCGATCGGGGAGAAAGGCATTGGGATGCAAACCTTCTTGCTGGGAACCTGGGTAAGGTGGTCCTGGAGCAATTCAGGGGCATTCGACTGATAGGAGAGATCGAACGCATTGAGGGTAAGGAAACTTATGATGTTCTGAGCGGCGTTCTCCGCAGTGCTTTTTCTCAGGCTTCTCTCGGGAAAATCTGCCAGAGTGGGTCCGCCAGCTGGCGGGCAATCCTCAGTCTGTACTTCGTATGGACGGGCATCTTCTCCTATGGCGAGGAGTCGGGGCACGATCTTTGGCCTCCCGTCATGAAAGGGCTTGTTCTCGAGCCAGATGGGAATCTCTCCAATCGCTGCGGGCAACTTTTTATTCAATGTTTGAAAGAGAATCATCTCGAGGAATTTGCGTCCGTTAAGACCGGTCATTCCTACATGACCCGCATCCTATTGCACGGCTTGATACCCCAGAGGCATATCGATCGTTTCATTGCTGACCTGATTGAGCCGGAGCTTCAGAGTCATCTCGGGGTTTACACCTCCGGTGAGCATCTCGTTAGGAAATGGAAGCAGAACGGGATGTTTCGCTACCTCCCGAAACCCATCCAACGGTTTTGCGAATATGGCGATCCGGTCAATGTCAACATCGTGGAACGATTCCTCGACATGGCCAATCGCTGGGACGAAGACGATCCCGCCCTATGGCGTCAGTGGGGCCTTCCCCAATACATGGTGAACGCGTTCAGGCACCACGTGAAGGGAAGGAACGGAGGCACGATCAGAAAATCTTGGTCGGCAGCATTCAAGGAGCGGCCGTATCTTTATTTCGATTTGCAGCAGACCGAGGTGCCCCATCTTCATATTCCTGCCCAGCAGATGAAATCAGCCGTCGATTTTCGGCTCAAGTGGACAGACCTGAAAGGGCTTGAGCGTCACTCTCCTCTCCGGATGAACATTACATCGGTGGATGGGATTCAATATACGGAGCCTCAGGATCTCGATGTCGGTCCCTGCGCGAACGGAATGAGCCTGGAAGCAATCGCTCAATCCCCTGGCTCGCTCACGAGGCAGTCGATACAGACTCCCGTGGCAGTGAGCAAGAACGGGATAAGGATTCCTCTCTACATCTTCAGCCGATCAACGGGAAAGCTCTTGGACCCAGGTAGCAAGAGGTCCTTGCCGGAAGAGCTGCTCCTTGTGTTTCCAGTGGACTCTGCTTTGGAAGTCAGGGGCGGACGACTGTCGAGCGAACCGGAACGATTGCCCGGGCTGTGGAGCGAATGGCAGTATGCTCTTTGCGTTCTCGAAAGGGACGGTGCTTTTGACTACCTCGGGCCAAACGCCAGCTTTGCAGAAGACGTTTCCGTAGAGGTGGCTTTCTCCTGTAGCAGTCTGGGCGAGATACCTTTGCTGGGAGGGAGTGGACAAGCTCCTTTGTGCTTGCGGTGTCTTGAAGGTTGGCCGATCTATACCGATCCGGAACAGATAACCGTCGTCTGCCCCGAGAGCAGCTATCCCGTCTGGCGACACGCTTTCGTCAAACTGACTCGACGCGACAAAACGGGGTCTGCCCAGCCGTTTGATCTCGACTTCCACGGGAAGGAAGGAGGATACGAGGCCGCCATCCCCTTCTCCTCTCAATGGGAGTCCGGAGTCTACGAAATCCACTTACGGGGACCTCTGGGCATCGAGGATGTGATTCTGCCTTTTATCTACCTCCCTTTAGTGGATTTTCACGAGGTTAGAGAACCAGAGACCGGGCTTGTATCGGAGTTCCGTCTGGGATGTCATCAAAAGGCAGTCATGGAGCCATTATTATCCACCACGGTTTGTGACGCGGATGGGGTCACCATCATCTCTTTACAGGAGGATCGAGGGGAAGCTTTCTGCGGTGTGAAATTGTTTGCTCATTCGAGAATGCCTGTGACTCTACTGCTGGCTCGCAGTGATCTTCGCTGGTCTCGCCGGAGTGATCGGGGACTTTTTCATTGGGATCTGTGGCGGTGTAGGCCGGAAGAAATTCCAGTGCAACGATTGGACGAAATCTCGGATGCAAGGGTCGCCGTCCAATTCGATGGGTTTTCCCCCACCGCAGCAAAGGGCCGGAACACCAAGCTCAAACTTCTCTTGAAGACCCTGGGCGAGAGAGACGAGGAGGAACAAACCCTTTATTCATACGACGCACCCACATTTCGGAGAAACATTTACGACACGTGGATAGTCGACCTGAAGAAGTTCTCCGACCTCATCAAGTCGATTCGGTCGGTGGAAGCTGCTGCTGTTACAGTGCGTTCCATGGATTTGAGGGGCGAGCTTATTCTGTTCACGGTCTTGAAGCATCCGGCGTTCAAAGATTTTCGTGTGGAGGTAACTGGAGGGGGCGACAGGACTGAAAAGCTGAAGGTCTTCTGGATTCCACAGAGAAATGACCCTCAGACGGGCCGCGTCGTACGGATCTATCCGGAGGGCGAGCACAGGGAGGGTACATTATATCGCATCAAGGATGGTGCGGTTCCACCGTTCGAGATTCAAACAACGGCTCCAGAAAAACCGGGCTTGTGGTGTCTCAAGATGGAGGCCCATCAATCGCGATTTGGGGCGCTTGGTCCTGCATCCGATTCAGCACCCTCTTTTGCATGGCTGCGAGCACCACAAGGCTGGGCAGACTGGCTCGAATGGCCTGAACTGAAAGCAAAGGAGGTTTTCAACAAAACCAGCGGCTTACAATCTGTGGGCAAAGAAACCTGTCGAACTTCTTTCCCCTGGTCGGATTTTCTGGTGCGTTTCCATAACGACAAAGGAGAAGAATGCTACAAAACCATCCGCTCCATGCTGGGAGACGAGATTCTGGAGAGGTTGCTTCCTTACTCCCGCGGAACGGTTTGGCAAGTCAGGGTTGCATCGGGATTGAGAGTGTCTGTCCAGGTTGCCCATTCATCGGCGGAGGTCTCGGCGCTCAAGGGTCTGCTCTCATCGAAAGAGCCGTGTATCTGGTGCAAGATGCCAGATGAAATCGATCTCGAGCTCTCTCTTATTCATTCACATGGAGAGCTCGGGAAGGCCGGCTCAGTTTGGAGGTGCAAGAAGACCGCTGCAGATGAAGAGGTCTGTCTCTTATCCGAAGAGGGCAGAGCACTGGACCTCCCTGTCTGGCTGGAGGATGCCATCTACCCCGATCAGAGTGGAACCCTCATAGCGCGCTGTGAGCTGGAGTCTTATTGGGATGCTGCACCCTACCTGCCCGTCCTGGGGCAGGTACGTCGAAACGACCTCATCTTCGCTGAGCCCAAGAAGGAAGAAGAGCAACCCATCCACAGGTCCCACCCCAGAGCAGTCAATAAGGGTCTCGCTACCCTGGGCGAGCTTATGAAGACTCAAGATCGGAAAGTCCTCAGAAACCAATACTTCGAGGTCTGTAATCAGGAAGAGAGGGCTGAGGCAAACTTTCTTGTTGAACGATGGCAGAGATGGGGCCAGCAGACGACCGTCAATCGATTTCTTGCCAGAATGGTCATTGGTCGCCTCAGGAACCATGGCCCCAATGGGCTTTCCGGAGTTGCCGCGTTGGTCGCCAGGCTGCGAGCGCGAGATCTCTGGACCGATCGCGTTTATGGATGGGATGCAGATGGTGGTAAAGGAATCAATGTCCTCTATGGGAGAACGTTGGAACTTGTTAAAAGGATTACCCCAAAAGCATTCCTGCGGGATCTCATTTTGAGTGAAATCATCATCTCCTGGTATTGGAACCGGCCACTGGCAACCGTTTGAGCCGCCAGGTGTAGAGCGTCTGCTCCTGTCTTGAAAATGGAGGAACTGGCAGCGTGCTTCAACGAATAGACCCGATTGCCACGAGTGAAGACATCCGCGAGACTTATCTTCGTTATCTCACCACGACCTTCGGGCTCAAGAACCCTGAGCTGGCAAAGCAGTTTCGAGATCTGGCAAGACACTCCGAAGGGCTGTTCAAAGGTCCCATTCTCGAGGCTACGCCAAAGTACTCCAAGGATAAATCGCTCCTTGAGATGTTGACTGACCCGACTCCCATTCTCAGTGACCAGTTCTTGAACTACGCACCAGGTCTGGCCGAGACCAAGGTGGCTCAATGCATTGCTCTGGAACGAAA
>CALBZH010000472.1 GCA_937889795.1 uncultured Syntrophobacteraceae bacterium
CGAGCCCCGGCGTTCGAGGTCATGAGAAGCACGACATTTCGGAAATCGGCCTTTTTGCCATTGTTGTCCGTCAGTGTGGCATGGTCCATCACCTGGAGCAGGATGCTGAAAATGTCCGGGTGAGCCTTCTCAATCTCATCCAGAAGCAGCACGCAGTAAGGCTGCTTGCGGATGGCGTCGGTCAGGAGACCTCCCTGGTCGAAGCCGATGTAGCCTGGAGGGGCTCCGATGAGTCGGGCAACCGTGTGCTTTTCCATGTATTCGCTCATGTCGAAGCGCAAGAACTGGACGCCCAGGACGCTCGCAAGCTGTTTGGCAACTTCGGTCTTGCCCACCCCCGTGGGCCCGATGAGGAGAAACGACCCGACGGGCTTTTCCGGAATGCGAAGTCCCGCACGCGACCGCTTGATGGCCTTGCATAGGGCCTCGATCGCCCCATTTTGTCCGAAAACCTGGCCCTTCAGATCCTCCTCAAGGGAGTGCAGCCGGGTCTGGTCGGTTGCGGACACCGATCGCGGCGGAATCTTGGCGATGCGGGAGACAACCTGCTCGATGTCTTTCGGACCGACCACCCGCCGGACCTTCCGGTCCTTGTTAAGGCGGAGACTCGCGCCGGTCTCGTCGATCACGTCAATGGCTTTGTCAGGCAAATAGCGGTCGTTGATATGGCGCGCCGAAAGCTCGGCGGCAGCCCGCAGCGCCGCTTCCGTGTAACGTATCCCGTGGTGCTTTTCGTAATAGGTCTTGAGTCCCTGCAGGATCTGATAAGTCTCGTCGACGGAGGGCTCCCGGATTTCGACCTTTTGGAACCGGCGGCTGAGCGCCCGGTCCTTCTCGAAAAAGTTCTTGTATTCCTCATAGGTCGTCGAGCCGATGCACCGGAGCCCGCCCGTCACCAGAACGGGCTTCAAGATGTTGGAGGCATCCATAGAGCCTCCGCTGGTCGCGCCCGCTCCGACCACCGTGTGAATTTCGTCGATGAAGAGGATTGCACCCGGCTTTTTCTTCAATTCCTGAATGATTCCCTTGAGACGCGCTTCGAAATCCCCCCTGAACTTGGTTCCGGCAAGCAGCGCTCCCATATCCAGGGCGTAAATCTCAACCTTCATGAAGCCCTCGGGAACGTCCCCCTTGTGGATTTTCAGAGCCAGTCCCTCTGCGATCGCAGTCTTCCCCACTCCGGGGTCACCAACGAAGATGGGGTTGTTCTTGGCTCGACGTCCCAAAATCTGAAGAGTCCTCAGGATCTCCGTCTCCCGGCCGATGAGCGGGTCTATGAGTCCGTCGGCGGCCTTTTGGATCAGGTTGATCGTGAAGCTTTCGAGCGCCGTGGCTTTCTTGCCTTCCTTGGGCATGTCCAGAGAAGGATCATCGTCCAATCGGGGAGTGGGATCCTCCAGCTCGGAATCGCTGAGCTTGGATACGCCGTGGGAAAGATAGCTGAGCACATCCAGCCGTGTCACGCCTTCCCGCTTGAGAAAATAAACGGCAAAGGAGTTCTCCTCGTAGAACATGGCGGCCAGAATGTCCCCGGCGTCCACTTCCTTCTTTTCCGCCCCATGGACGTGCATGATGGCGCGCTGCAGCACCCGCTGAACCCCGATGGTCTGGATGGGCTCCTGGTCGACGCCCTCGGGAAGCTTCTCGACCTGTTCTCCCAGGAATTTCTCCAACCGGATTTTCAAGGCTTCCAGGTCCGCGCCGCAGTGGTACAGGACTCGTCGCCCCGTCACGTCGTGGAGCATGGCAAACAAGATGTGCTCCAACGTGAAGAATTCATGGTGGCGTTCTTTTGCTTCCTTGATTGCCGCCGCGAAAGTGAGCTCAAGCTCTCGATTGATCATCTACGTCTCTTCCATGCTGCACTTGAGAGGGAATCCGCTTTTCCTGGCCAGATGGTGGACCATCTCCACCTTCGTCTCAGCGATTTCCGCCGTGTAGACGCCACAGACTCCCGTGCCTGTCTTGTGGACCAACAACATGATACGGGTGGCTTCGGCGGGAGACTTGCGAAAGACTTTTTGCAAAATCTCTACCACAAATTCCATGGTCGTGTAGTCATCGTTATGGAGCAGCACTTTGTACATGGGAGGCTCTCGAAGGTCCTCCTGGACGTCGCTGTCCAGCTCCTCCCGCAAATCCGGGTGATGCTCACTCATTCTTTTCCCTCCTCCACCCCCAAAGGCGATGCTTGACCTGTCTCAAGATCAAGGATAACGTTTTCGCTCCGACTGTCAAGCCATCAGGAGCGGCTTGAAGACGTGTAAAGCATGGTTTTAACTTATTTTATTTCCAATTGCGGTCGCGCTCCTGGCACCGTTGCCACGAGCCAGAGGAGGAAATGATGGCAGGAAACTCCTTCGGGAGACTCTTTCGTATCTCCACCTGGGGAGAATCCCATGGACCGGCGTTAGGGGTTGCTATTGACGGGTGTCCGCCGGGGATCCCGCTTCAGGTCCAGGACATCCAACGCGACTTGGAGCGGCGTCGCCCAGGTAAAGGGCTTGGGTCTCCTCGCCGCGAGCCGGATCAGGTGGAGATCCTCTCGGGTGTCTTTGAGGGGCGGACCACGGGCACGCCAATCAGCCTCATGATCATGAACAAGGACCAACGGAGTCGGGATTATGACGCCATGGCTGCCCTCTATCGGCCCGGGCATGCCGACCGGACCTATGATCAAAAGTACGGTTTCAGGGATTGGCGCGGTGGCGGACGCAGCTCGGCTCGGGAAACAGCCGCAAGGGTCGCGGCTGGCGCCGTGGCGAGGCAGTTTCTGTCCGTCTACGACATAACGGTTGCGGCTTATACCGTGGCCCTGGGTGGAATTCAGTGCGGCCAATTCCTGTGGGAGCAGGCCGAGGGCAATCCGCTGCGTTGTCCGGATCCTTCGGCGGCGAAAGCCATGGAGCGACGTCTGCGCGAAGTCCGGGAGACGGGCGATTCGGTCGGAGGCGTCGTGGAAGTCCATGCAAAGCATTGTCCTCCTGGACTGGGGGAGCCCGTGTTCGACAAGCTGGACGCGCGTCTTGCAGGCGCTCTCATGTCCATCGGCGCCGTCAAGGGCGTCGAGATTGGTGAGGGATTCGGCGCTGCCGCGCTTCTTGGGAGTGAGAACAACGACCCGATCCTACCCGACGGATATGCGAGCAACCGCGCGGGGGGAATCTTGGGGGGCATCTCCACGGGCATGGATATCGTTGTGAGGGTGGGGGTGAAGCCTATCCCCTCGATCGCAAAGATGCAGCAAACGGTGACACGAGAAGGGGAGCCGACTACGATTGTCGTCGGCGGACGGCATGACAGCTCAGCAATTCCGAGGATCCTCCCCGTTTGTGAAGCCATGGTCCTGCTGACCATCGCAGACTTCATGCTCCATCCGTGTCCGCCTATCAAGGATGTTCCCCACGTGGAGCGATGAGGCTCAGTATTCCTGGTAGCGTTCGTCGCACAGATGGATGAGGCGCCGTTTGAACCCTTCTGGAATCTCCGTGAACTGCACGCCGAAACCGGCAGGGTAATAGACCACCTGGCCCCGGTTGATCCAGACCACCTGGCCGCGGCACTTGGCGGGAGTATCGTCGTCAATCCAGATCTCCATTTCGACGATGCTCCGAGGCTGAAGCAGATGGTTGGTCATGACGAAGACACCGCCGGGGCAGATATCGCAGCTGATGCCGGTGAAACGAATGGTTTCATTCATGCATCGAATCGTGAATTTTCTTCTGATCCGCCGATAAAACCGCCTTTCAACGACCTCGCTGGCTGCTGCCGTTTCCATCGGAATCCTTTCCACTTTCTCTTGCCTTGATTGATTTGCCTTATGTATCGGCTTGGGAAAGGAAACGCTTGAACAGCAAGGTTTTCAGACGGAGGAGACGGGCCATCAAATCGAACCGTGGGACGAGGGGGCTCAACTAGCCCAAGTGGGAATGAAGCGATTGGCTTTGCGCAGTGTGGCATTCAGAGTCGAGAACTCCGGCTCGAATTGACGGACCAAATCCCAGAAGGCGGTCGAGTGGCTGAGGTGGATGGTATGGCAGAGCTCGTGGACCAAGACATAGCGCACCAGCTCCGGAGGAAGGAAAAGCAGTTTTTCGTTCAAGCTGATCGTTCCGCGAGCCGAGCAGCTGCCCCACCGCGACTGCTGGCTCCGTACCTGCGCAAGCTGGTAGCGAAGCCCCGTTTCCCCGCTGGCTCGACTCAGCCAGGGGATCAAAAGGCTCCTGGCTTGGCTTCGAAGCCAGCGCCTGAGCAGCAAACGGCATCCCTCGACGTTTGCGGCATCGCCTGTAATCCGGACTTCCGTGGGTGAAGCGTGCGTGAGCCGCAGCCCGTCGGAGGGGACGGGCACGTAGTGCACAGAGACGCGGACTCCGGTGGCTTGAAAACACACTTCCACCGGGAGCTTCTCCTCACGGGCCAACAATCGCTTGCGCTCGAGGTGCGCACGGGCGCGCTGGATCCAGCCTGCATGAGCCACTACGATCTCCGGGATGTGCTTGGGATTGAATCCCGTGGGCACAACCACCTCGAGAGCGCCTTCAACCAGCACGCGGAGGAGGACGCGTCGAGCTCGTTTGCTCTCTCGGACGCGATAAGGAAGAGCGTCCGTGCGTTGTGAGTGAGGATCGCTCAAAATCCCAAGTCCTCGTTGATCAAAACGACTTGGATGCGCTTCTTGGG
>CALBZH010000473.1 GCA_937889795.1 uncultured Syntrophobacteraceae bacterium
CCCGTCACGTTCGTGAAATTGTAGCTCGTCACGGCACCCACCGAATTCCCGTCCACCAGGACATCCTTGACCTGATACCCTGTGCTCGGCGTGATCGTGAAGCTCTGATTCGACCCATGGTTTACCGTTGCCGAAGTCGGAGAAATCGACCCATTCGAGCCCGCCGTAGCCGTGATCGCGTAGGTCTTGATCGCGAAGGTCGCGCTGATCGTGTGCGCGCCCGTCACGTTCGTGAAATTGTAGCTCGTCACGGCACCCACCGAATTCCCGTCCACCAGCACGTCCTTGACCTGATACCCCGTCCTCGGCGTGATCGAGAAGCTCTGATTCGAGCCATGGCTCACCGTTGCCGAAGTCGGAGAGATCGTCCCGTTCGTCCCCGCTGAAGCCGTGATTGCGTATGTGTTGATCGCAAACGTTGCAGCCAGAGTATGATTGGCGGTCACATTCGAAAACGTATAGGAGGAGACCGCTCCGACAGACACGTTGTCCACTTTTACATCTTGAATATGATACCCGGTTGCGGCTGTGATCGAGATGGTTCTCGACCCCCCGGACGTAACACTAACACTGCCCGAAGGCGAAACGGTGCCGTAGGCAGTGTTATTCGAGGATGCCGTGATGGTGTACGAGGTCGAAGGGATAGGCTCGAAGACCGCTGCGACCGTCGTCCCCGAGGTGATCCCGGTCACGGTATAACTCGTCACGCTTCCAACGGACGTGCCGTTGACCAGCAGACTGTTGACCCGATATCCCGAATTCGGAGTCAGAGTAAAGGTCACACTCGAGGCATTCTGCGCGAAGAAAGTGCCGCTCGGACTGATTGTTCCACCGGAGCCCGCCTGGGCAGTCACCGGATGGCAGAGGATCTCGTTGGAAAAGGCGCTCTCCCTCTGGCTGCTGTCATAAGCAGTCGCCGCAACATAATGGGAAGCGGCAGGATCCAGGTCCATCGAACCCGTCGTTCCAGTGCCGGCAATCGTGACACTCGACACGTAAGTGCCACTGACGGTCCCCTTGTAGAGCTTGTACCCAGCAACAGAGCCCGTGCTGGCGTTCCACTGGAAGTTCACTTGCGTTGCCTGGGCATTCACGGCAAAGACCATGAGCACAAGCAAAGAGAGGAAAAAACTGAATGAATACGGAGAAAATGTTGTGGTTTGGGCAGTTTTCCCGGGGGATTGATGTAACCTTACCATGCGAGCACCTCCATGCTGCAATGAACCAACGGGAAGCAGCAACCAGGAGGTGCTGAATCCAACGGCGGCCCCGCTGCCGTAACTCACTCTTCCGAGAAGTAGGCCGGAGGCTTTGCGTCCCAACCTTTCGATTGGTTTGCCTTTTTCGTTGGTCCTTAAGTTTTCTTTATGCCGCCAGACACGCAACTAGCGACGGCTTACCACACCAATTGCAACTAACATGCCTCTCACTAACGCTTTATTCACTTTCTGACTGTCAGATCATTATCATTAATGATGTTAGGTTCTTAGGGGCTGCCTCACGGAGTCAAGACTCACGCGCAGTGGATCCCTTCGCGTCCTCTCCGGACAGATGTAACGCCCCTGGCGTTTTCAGCTCACGATTCTGTAATTGGTCAGATGTAATTTCAGATGCTGCTGCTCTGATACTCCCCAGGTCACCTCAGATTTGACAGTGGGAAACGGGTGGGAGCCCGTTTGGGCCCACCGTCATCTTCAAAGACTTTCACCCTGCATCATTACGGACTGGCCGTTCGAGGACGAGCGATTCTTCCGCCACCGCTTGTGGGTGATGCCGAACTTTTTCACCTTGTAATTGAGGACGCGAGGTGAAATCCCCAACCGCTCCGCCGCATCCTTCTGGATCCAGAGGCTCTTTTCGAGCGCATCCAGAATCAGCTCGCGCTCCTGGTCAATCAGATAGGGAAGATAATCCGTATGTAGATCCAATGGCTCAGCCGGCGAGGAAGCCGCTGACGCCATACCGACGGGAATGGTAAGACTCTCTTTTTGGATGATGGACGAGTCTTCCCAAAGAACCGCCCGCTCGATCATATTGGACAATTCCCTTATATTGCCTGGATAGCTGTAATGAGTCAGGATATCCAGGGCTTCTTTCGAAAATCCTTCAATACGTTTCTTTACCGAACGACAGGTCTTCAGCAGCAGGAAGCGCGCCAGTCGCTCGATGCACTCTCGGCGCTCGCGCAATGGAGGCAGGTGTACCCGCAAAACGTTGATGCGAAAGTAAAGATCAGCACGCAGCACTCCTTTTGCGACCATGTCTTCCACGTTGCGGTTCGTTGCCGCGATGATCCGAATATCAGATCGAATCGTCTGATTACCCCCTAAACGCTCAAAGGCCTTGTCCTCTAGAACACGGAGCAGCTTGGCCTGCAAAGACGGACTAAGCTCTCCAATCTCATCCAGGAACACCGTTCCACCGTTCGCCTGCTCGAAGCGGCCAATCCGCATTTTTCCAGCATCAGTAAAAGCCCCTTTTTCGTGTCCGAAGAGCTCGCTTTCGAGGAGTGTTTCGGGGATATTCGCACAATTGACCTTCACAAACGGCTTCGACTTTCTGGCGCTGTTAAAATGCACGTTGCCCGACAGGAAGCTTTTTCCCGTCCCCGTTTCGCCCGTCATCAGGACCGTCGAATCCGTTTTTGCAAGCTTCTTCAGATTGGTCATCACTTGCTTCATCGCCAGGCTTTCGGCAATGATCTCGTCGCTGGAGTACACCACATCCTGTTCACGACGTAGGTAATCGATCTCATTTCGCATGCTCCGACTCTCGAACGCATGCTGCAAAACAACCCGAATCTTTTCCGGTGAGAAAGGCTTGGCCACGTAGTCATAGCCACCCCTCTTGATGGCTTGCACAATCAGTTCGGCCTTTTCGGTCGAACCGGTCACGATGACTGGCGTATACGGGGCTTCTTGCTTGATCTTGTCTAGATCCTGGAGTCCGCTCGAAGGTTTTGCGCCGAGATCCAAAATGATCGCGTTAAAGACCTCCTTGCGAAGCCGTTCGAAAACCGGACCGCCAATGGAGCCGAAAACCAACTGGTAGTCAGACGATAGTGCCCTCGAGAGTGTTGCTCGAGACCATTGATCTTGATCGATGATTAGGACTCGTTCCATCCCTTCCCTCAATTGTCCTCTTTAACCCTAGCAAGCAGACGCTCAGCATCTGCTCGATCTATTTGCAAACACCGAGCCAACGCGCGACATCAGGGCTCAGCTTCGCCCTGAGCACAACGGGAAAGGGCTCCACGCCGTTGGGAGGGAGCCCTTTCCCTCCATTTGATTGGAGCCCATCGAGGCAGTTAGGGTTGGAGCAGAGTGGATATTGTATCCAATAGGCGGGAAAAATCCTCCGGTAGCGGGGCATGAAACTCAAGAGGAGTCTTGCTGGCAGGATGCCGAAACCCTAAACGCATTGCGTGCAGCATAGGACGTCGGACTTGAAGGATCGCTTGCCGAAGCGGCTTTGACCGCAAGGCATCAGCCCTTCCCGAGCCACCGCCGTAGGTTGGGTCGCCGACGATCGGGTGATGCAGGTGGCTCAGATGAACTCGGATTTGGTGCGTCCGCCCCGTTTCAATCAGAACGTGAAGGAGGGACACTTCCCCCCAGTCTTTTTCGAGGACCCAACGCGAAACGGCCTCACGCCCCCGTCCCTGGAGCACGGCCATCTTCTTCCGGTCACCCGGATGTCGGCCCATGCTCGCTCGAATCTCTCCGGACACATCCCGGAATGATCCGTAGACGAGTGCCAGGTACTCTTTCTGGACGCTATGGGTTTTGAATTGTTGAACCAGATCCGAATAGGCACGGTCGCTCTTGGCAACGACCATGGCACCGGAAGTCCCCTGGTCAAGCCGATGGACGATTCCCGGACGAAGGGGCGATCCTTGGCTTGCCAGGCGCGGGCAATGGGCCAGCAAGCCATGAACCAACGTTCCCTCTCGATGCCCGGCGCCCGGGTGAACCACAAGCCCCGGCGGCTTGTTGACAACAAGGATATCTGCGTCTTCGTACAGGATCCCCAGGTCCATGGCCTGGGGCACCAATTCGGAGACCGCCTGCTGGACATCCAGCCAGATAGAAACCACGTCCGCCGGGTGGATCACATAGCCGGCCTTGACCGGCTGTCGGCTCACCAGCACACGGCGATTCTTGATGAGCGACTTGAGACGATTTCGAGAATACTCGGGCAGCATTCGCGCCAGAAAGCAATCGATTCTCTCCCTGCCCACCCCCTCGGCAACAACAAACTCATGGTCCGGATCACGCTCCAAATCCTGGAGCGTGATCCGTTCTGCAACCACCATTGGTGCAACAGATGGATGAGATGAACCTTTTGTTCTAGGGTGAGCCATCATCGGATCGAGCAAGACACTAGTGCTGCTGCCGGCTGTGCTCGGCGTCCTTCAGCGTCGTAAAGATCAGTCTCCCGGCCGTCGTCTGCAGAATACTGGTTACGGAAACCTCCACCTCTTTCCCCAGCAACCGACTCGCATTCTCGACCACAACCATCGTGCCGTCTTCGAGGTAGGCAATCCCTTGGCCCTGTTCCTTTCCTTCCCTCAAAATCTGGAGACGCAGCACCTCGCCAGGCAGCACAACCGGTTTCAAAGCATTGGCCAACTGGTTGATATTCAGAACCTGAATTCCCTGTACTTCAGCTACCTTAGCAAGGTTGTAGTCGTTTGTCACTATTTTGGCATTTAGCCGAAGGGCAAGGGCTACAAGCTTCGCATCCACTTCGTTGAGGTTGTCAAAGTCCTGGCGGTCAATTCGAACCTCGATTCGCTTCTCCTGCTGCAACCTCTTGATGACATCCAAACCCCTCCTCCCCCTGACACGACGCGTCGGATCGGAGCTATCCGCAATGTGTTGAAGCTCCTGCAGTACGAATTCCGGGAGGACCAATACCCCACCCATAAATCCGGTTTCCACGATGTCAGCAACCCGACCATCGATGATCACGCTGGTGTCCAGAATCTTTGCGGCTGGGCCACCACGTCCGCCGCCACGCACCAGCCACGACCAATTCGGGAGGCGAAGCTCCTCCACCTTGATGGACCCCAAAACCATCCCTATGTATCCAAAAATACACGATAAAACAATAAAAATCGCCACGCGGATCGCCGAATTCTCCAGCAAAGTAAAGCCGTAGGCGACCAGTTTGGCTACGGACAAGCCCAGCACCAAACCGAGCGTTCCGCCAAGCAGGATCTTGATAGGAATGCGCTTTATTATTTTCTCTACAGATAACGCCAACATAGCAAAAAGGATTCCGGTCAGAAGACCGGCCCACGGCGCCCAAGGGTAAGGTCGCAACCCTTCGATCTCCGCGGCAATGAAGTACCCGCCCAGGCTGCAAACGATAAACAGGGCGGCCTTCAGAACTAGCCACGCCCACTGCACCTGATTCACCCCCCCTTTCCCTGTGGAATATCGTTGATGGTCTTATGGCTTCAGAGCACCGGAGCATATCCGGAATGCGACAGTGAAACACGATTTGGCGGGACCTGTAAGATACGTAGACCCTACTCAGCCAATTTGGAGGATTTCGTGGATCTCCTGTTCAACGGCTTCTTCGCTGATATTCCTGACTATGGAGAGCTCTTTAAGCAGGAGCGTCCTCGCAGTATCGAGCATTTTCCTCTCGCCGAAGGAAAGCTCCTTGTCTCCCTTAAGAAGGGTAAGATCGCGAAGAACCTGAGCCAGCTCGAAGATGGAGCCCGTCTTAATCTTCTCCATATACTCCCGATATCGACGGTTCCACGTCCCCCCATTGACTGACACTTCCTTGGACTTGAGTATATCGTACACCACCGGAATATCATCCGAATTGACCAGCTCACGCAATCCGACAGCCGACGCGTTCTGGATGGGGATCATGATCTTCATGTCGTTTTCCAGGATGCGAATGATGTAGAATTCTTGCTTTTTCCCGCCAATTGTCTTGCTTTCAATGGACTCGATCTTCCCGACCCCATGGGCAGGATAAACAGCCAGATCCCCGATCTTAAACATACATCCTCCATACCCCGGTCTGACAGGCAAACGAAGACAATAGGGCACAGCCTGAAATCAATTCTAGCATCACTGAATAGGCATGCAAAGCCCAAACAAGACCACTCGGCGGTGCTGCACCGCCCCATAAAAAAACCGGGAATCGATCAAAAAGCACTGCTCACAGCAACAAGGATGTGCGCCTGATCGTGAAGGATTCTGAAGCCGAGTAGCCCTATTCTACTCGCCTCCAACTACTAAGGAAAGCAAAGAAATCAGCTGCGACCGCAAATCAGAATCGCGGTCGAGACGACGGACTCAGCACCATGGGACATGCACCATGATCCATAATCCTGAAGGGAAGTAGGAAATGCACGGCTCGCCAATTTGCGGGGCCACCAGCATTGTGATGCAGGCTGGTTTCAAGTGGTTAACCATGAAGCCATGAGACCTACGATCCGGTGTCTTCCAACGAGCGCCCGGATGATTTCTGGTTGAAGCGGTTCATGGCAGTCTCCAATCCCTCTGCCACTACTGCCTCCACGATCCCAACGCCTGCGCGGATCATCTCATCGAATTCCGACTGCTCGGCACCGTACGGCGCATCCAAAACGAAGTCCTCAATAGCTTGCCCGTGAATTGGACGTCCGATGCCCAATTTGAGGCGCGGGAACGCCTGTCCCCCTACGTGCTGAATGATGGATTGAACTCCTTTATGACCGCCGGCACCACCACGCCTCACCAATCGGACACGCCCGCAGGGCAAGTCGAGATCATCGTGAACAACAAGCATTTGTCTCGTTCCCAAGCGAAAATACCGTAGCACCTCCACTACCGCCTCGCCGCTGCGGTTCATGTACGTACTCGGCTTGAAGAGCAGGATCTTATGGCCCCCGATGGCCGTAGCTCCCCACTCCCCTCGAAAGAGCCTTTCCTGAAACGAGACGGAAAACCGCCCCCCCAGCTCGTCCACCACCATAAAGCCAACATTGTGTCGCGTCTTCTCGTATCGCCTTCCGGGATTACCCAACCCGACCACAAGGCTGACCGCCGTTGAATCCTCATCGTGAAGCGTCATAAATGAACCTACGGGGCGACACGCTCGGGGGAGGTGGGCAGCTCCCCCGACCTCAAGGTTGCCAGCAAGAGGGAGCTCCTTCTGAGTATCAGCTTTCTCCGCCTTTGCTTTCCTTGGATTTTCCTTCGGGTGCCGTCACCGTGACAATGGCGAGAGCCGGATCCCCAGCCAGCTCACACGAAACCCTCGACACAAGATCCCCCACATGGACGGTGGCTCCCAGATCCATCCCGCTGACATCAACCGGCACACGCTCTGGAATCTCTGCTGGCAGGCATCTGACGGATACCGTTCGCCGAATGAGATTGAGTGCCCCACCTTTCTTCACCCCGATTGACTCGCCCGCGAGCTCCACAGGGACTTCCACCACGATGGGCTTGTCAAGCGGAACTTCATAGAAGTCCACATGGAGAAAACGCCTCCGGAAAGGATGCAGCTGCACTTCCCGGATGAGCACGTGCTTCGTCTCCTTCACATCACCGCCCTCAACGCTCAGGCGTAAAAGCTTACTTTCCTCTCCCAGGTCCCTCAGCAGCTTTTCGAGTCGCAGCGCAGAGATGGAGAGGGAAACGGGCGGTGTCTTAGGTCCATACAACACAGCAGGGATCTGATCCTGGCGACGAAGACTGCGCGCAAATCCTTTTCCAGCCTCATTCCGAACCGATGCCGACAATTCAACATCCATGATTGTGCAACCTCCAAACAACATGACAGCACACAACGTCCATGTGCTTCGGGTTTTCGATCATAACCAGCTTCTCAGCAGGCCCAAATCCCAGAAGTCTATCAAGCCCCCTTTAACGCTCAGTCCGACTCGACCCCCGCCTCAGCCATAAAAGCCACTCATGAGCATCGAAGCTAAAGAGCCGTCCAGGTGAATACATCGAATCGCTTCCGCAAGCATCGGTGCGATGCTGACCACCCGCACCCTGTCCTGCCCGCGAAGATCGGGCGGAAGAGGAACCGTATCCGTCACCGTTATGCTCGCAAGCGGCAGGACCTCAATCCGCTTCCAGGAGTCGGCACGGAGCACGGCATGGACGCAAAGCGCTTCCACCGATTCGGCCCCTGCCGCAACAGCGCTCAAGGAGACTCGTTCTAAAGTACTCCCCGTGCTCACCATATCATCCAAGATGAGGACGCGCCGTCCCTCCACACGACCAACAATCCGGCTTTCCCCTCGCGCGTCGCCTCCCCTGTAATCCATTATGGCCAAGTCAACATCCAACAGCTTGGCAAAGGTTCTAGCCCTCGGCACGCCGTTCGCGTCAGGCGCTACGATGATTTCATCCCCGCGCAGCCTGCCGCGCACGTCCTCGTACAGAACCTCCGTCCCGGCAAGGTGATCCACCGGAATGTCGAAAAATCCCTCAATCTGGTCTGCATGGAGGTCAATGGCCACAACATGCTGGGCCCCCGCCGCGGTCAGCAGATCGGCAACAACCTTGGCGGAAATGGGGACTCTGGGTTTTTCTTTCTGACTTCTCCGGCCGTAGCCATAGTAAGGAATCACTGCCGTGACACGACGCGCCGAAGCCCGCTTGAGCGCGTCAATCATAATCAGTAACTCAAAGAGGTTGTCGTTGACGGGAGGACAGGTGGATTGAATGACATAAGCGTCCATCCCCCGCACGTTCTCTTTGACTTCAACCCGGACTTCGCCATCCCGATATCGACCGACCAAGGCTTTCCCTGGGTCGAGGTGGAGGTGGCGGCAGACATCGCCAGCCAGATCCGGGTTGGCGCAACATGCAAAAATCTTGATCTGTTCCGACATACCCGACCCGTTCCGCTCACCGGCAGCGCAACCGCAGACTCACAAGGCATCCTCGTGCCTTAAAAAAGATTGGCTGGGGTGGGAGGATTCGAACCTCCGGATGCGGGTTCCAAAGACCCGTGCCTTACCGCTTGGCGACACCCCAAGAACCGACGACAGCCCATCAATCAGTCAATGGCGGCTGGAGCTCCAAGAGACCGTGTGGCAGCAACCCAGCAGTCGGTCCAAACCCTTCCGGCCGCCTCGCATGCATGCCGCAGCGCTTCCTCCTCTCGAAACACCCCGAATATTGTAGGCCCACTGCCACTCATAAGCGCGCCCAATGCCCGATTGTCAAGCAACCAGTCCTTGATCTCCCTGAGCAGCGGATGAGCATCAAGGGTCACACTTTCCAGGTCATTGGCCAGCAGATCGGCAATGCGCCACGGCTGACCCCTAAGCCGATCTAGTCTAGTAGACAGCTTAGGAGTTGTCAACTTCAAACTACCATAAACCCAACCCGTAGAGACCATGATCGGAGGCTTGATACACAGCACTGGATACGATGGAATTCCATCCACCCACTCGAGCACGTCCCCAATGCCTTGAGCTAAAGCAGGTCTGCGGTAAAGAAAGAAGGGAACATCGGCGCCGAGGCCTCTTGCTAGAGCGTGCAATTCCTCCCCCGGAATCCGCGTCCCGAGGCACCGATCCAGCGCCAAGAGCACTCCCGCAGCATCAGCACTCCCTCCCCCCAGTCCCGCCCCCACTGGAATGGCCTTCTCTATCCTGATTTCCACGCCTTGCCGAGCCCCAACATGCTTCAGCAGGCTGGATGCCGCCCGCCACGCAAGATTGCGCTCGTCCAACGGCACATCAGGATGGTCACATGACACCCGAATCGGCATCTGGTCAATCAACCGCACCGCCAGTTCATCGTAAACACCGATCGGCAGCATGAGACTCGAAAGATCATGGTAGCCGTCCTCACGCTTTCCGAGGACTTCCAACCAGAGGTTTATCTTTGCCGGCATCCTCTGCCGAATCAGCGGGGCCAATCCTCCACCTCGTCAGCCATTGCTCTTTTGCACGTAGCGCACCCTCAGGTCATAGAGCATGCTTTTCAGCAAGCGCTCTTCATCCTGCTCCAAATTCCCTTTTGTCTTCTCCTCCAGCATCCCGAGCGTGTCGATGATCTGCTTGGCTATGGTGAGATCGACAATGGTCCGCTGGGATTCAGGCTCAGGCACTTCCCCGAGGTGCACCAACGCCGACGAGCACAATGAAAAGACGAACGTGGCGAAGCTCACCTCCGGGAGCCCCGATTTCGGAGCGTTTGGCTCTTCACCCGGCTCCCCTCCGATTCCCGAGACACGAGGCTGCTCCCCTCTCTCCGCGGTGGGCTGAGGTTCCTGATCACCCGACGCCGCATCGGAATCCTCCAGGGAAATCTTGCGACGGTCTTTCACCACAAAGCCTTTGTCTTCCTTTTCATCCATCGGCATGGCTCCTTGCGATCACAGCTCCAAAGCCTGAACGACATTGACGTTTTCCAAAGCCAAGAGATCCTGAATGACATGTCTTGGCACGGAGGTATCTGTCCTCAAGAAGATGATGTTCTCACCGCGCTCAAGGATCTGCCCGACATTCATCATCGAAATATTGATGTTGTGGCGTCCGAGACAGGTCCCGATGGCGCCGATCGTACCCGGAGTATCGATATTATAGATCAGCAGGACGTATCCCTCGGTTGCGGCCTCAAGTCTGAAGTCGTTGATCCGGACAACCCGCAAGTCTTTCTTTCCGAAAATTGTTCCAGCAACGACATTGGTCGCTTCGGAGGTCTTCACGCACACACTGATGAGGTTGGTGAAGTCCTCCGCCTCCATCCGAAGCGACTCGGTCACCTTGATGTTTCGCTCCTTCACATGGACCGGAACGTTCACAAAGTTCACCATCTCGCCAAGGATGGGGGTCAACAAGCCTTTGAGCATGGAGAGAGTGAGGGGGCGCGTGTCAACTTGGGTCACCTCGCCGATATATTCGATTGAAACCTCTTTGATAGCTCCGGGACTAATCTGGGTAAGAAGCGAGCCAAGCTTTTCGGACAACGTCAGGTAGGGACGCAGCGTCGCAAGCACGGCGCCGTCAATGCTCGGCGCATTCACCGCGTTGCGGATTGTTCCGGTCTTCAAATAGTCGATCACCTGCTCGGCCACGGCGATGGCAACGTTCTCCTGCGCTTCGTCGGTCGATGCTCCCAGGTGAGGTGTGACGACAACCTGACCTAAGGTAAGCAACGGGTTGCCTTTCGGTGGCTCGACGGAGAAGACGTCCAGTGCGGCACCAGACACGACACCGGCCTGAATGGCGTCGTAGAGCGCCGCTTCATCAACGATGCCTCCCCGCGCGCAATTGATGATGTACACGCCCTTTTTCATCTTCTTAAAGGCTTCGGCATTGATCAGACCGCGAGTCTCCTGGGTCATTGGCGTGTGAACCGTGATGTAGTCAGCCTTGGCGTAAAGCTCATCCAGGGTCACGGCCTTGATCCCGAGCTTTTCGACCACCTCGCCGGTGATGTAAGGGTCGTAGGCGATCACATTCATCTTGAGCCCCATGGCACGATCGGCCACGATTCGGCCGATACGGCCGACTCCGATGACGCCCAGAACCTTGTGAAAGACCTCCTTGCCCCGAAAACGCTTCTTCTCCCACTTGCCTTCCTTCATGGAAGCGGTGGCCTGGGGAATATTCCTTGAGACGGCCAAAATCATGGCGATCGCATGCTCCGCCGTCGTGATGACATTTCCCTCGGGAGTGTTCATGACCACGATCCCGCGCTTGCTCGCTGCCGAGACATCAACATTGTCGAGTCCGATTCCAGCACGCGCGATGACCTTCAGATTGTCGGCAGCCTCGATGATATCCGCCGTGACCTTCGTTCCACTCCGGATAACCAGCGCGTCAAACTCTCGGATCACGTGCCGCAGCTCATCGGCTGTAAGACTGGTGTTGACCTCGACCTCAAACTCAGGAACGCTCTTCAGTGCTTCAATTCCGGTTTCTGCCAGGTTGTCACTCACGAGAACTTTCATTTCCCCTCCTACCCCGGATTTCCCCTCCGGCCCCATTTTACCACACGGAGCGACCCAATCGCTTGACCGGCTGTTGGACCGGACCGTTCCGAAACAGAATGCCCGATCGTCTCAGCGCTGCGATGAAACGCGGCCCCGCAGGCTGAGCGCTGCGGCTTCTCTAGCACCACGGCATTTGGATCGTCAAGCAGGAAGCTCCCGATATTCCATGGGCTCAGGGAGCTCTCTTCTGCTTGCCCAACTCTTCGTCAATCAACTGCCTGAAACGATCAACACCGATGCTTCCCGTGGCCATGCGGCCATTCACTAGGAACGTGGGGGTCCGATCGACCCCTACCGTTTGAGCTTCCTCCAGCGCTTTTTCGACAGCCGCAGTATGCTTGCCCGTATCGACACAATGCGCAAACTGCTCCTGGTTCAAGCCCAGGCCCTTCGCCAGCTCCTTCATATGATCCGCGGTCAAAGGGTCCTTGGACCCATAGAGCAGGTCCTGGTATTCCCAAAATCTCTTCTGGTCGGCTGCGCACCGAGAAGCCTCGGCCGCTTTCTTGGCATGCTCGTGACGTTTGAGCGGATAGTCCTTGAACACCCAACGAATCTTTCCCTGATAGATCTCACGCACTTTCTTCACGTCCTCATGAGCCTGCCGACACGATGGGCACTCATAATCGGAAAACTCTATCACGGTGACCGAAGCGTCCGAGGGACCCAACATCGGACTCCCTTCGATGCTGACATTGGCAAACGGGGAGACAGGCGGTTTGAGATGGTCTTCAATGCCGTACTTGGAATCCAGGGAGCGTGCATACTCATAGACGGCCTGGTACTGCTTCTGTTGCTGAAGCGTGTTTCGAATTCGACCTTTGAGATCATCGAGAGTCCCCTTCCATTCCGCGAATCGCGGACGATTCTCCATGTAATACTGGTTGACCTCGTCATCCGTTACGGAAACCCCTTTCGAGAGGACCATCTCGTTGATGAGCTCCGGAGCCGTTATATTCCGTGCAGCCGCTTCCTTCTGGAGCAGCGCCTCCGCAATCAGCTCGTCCAGCCGCTGGCGTTTGAGTCGGTAGACTTCTCTCTCCATTTCGTAGATCTGGGATCTGAGAGGAGCCTCTAGCTGACTCGCCGTAATCTCCTTGTCTCCTACCTTGGCCACAACAGCGCTTACATTCTCCTTCCCACCGTTGTCGGCGAGGACCTTTGCGCCATCAGACACCAGGTGAGAGCTGACCACGAAGCACGCGAGGCCCACCGCGAGGGTTTGCCACAGCCTTTCCCGACTGAATGTCAGAGCGATTAGCACCACAACCACCCCCAAGTTGCCCAGACAATAGAGGCAAAGCAGCTTTTCGGTCACCATGATCTGAGCCAGTGTGAGCTCGACTCCGAAAAGGACTGCCACGAGCCACGGCACGAGGATCTCTCCTCCTCGAACGACAAATGCTGCCGCCAGCAGCGCGTAAAATGCGGTCCCGTAGATCCAGAGCGGTATGCTCAGCACCGTATACAGCACCGTGTCCTTGCAACCGTCCCCAACACCCGCGCATAAGGCATGAAGCCAGGGATATTTCTCGGCCAATCCGGCGAGCACGGCAAAAGCTCCCCCGCCAAGGCTCAATCCCACCAGCAGTCTCTGACGCACGCTCTCTCGCATTTTCTCCGTCTACCCGTTAGTCAGCATCAGTCATCGCCAAATTGCCATCTCGAGCCTCTCCCTGAGCTCTTCTGGGGCGCCCAATCCGCTTCTTTCTTTTTCCTCTCGACCTCTTTCAGCGAGCGGGTGACCTCATCCAAAAGCTGAGGGTCTCCCGCAAGCAACGCTTTCGCCTTTTGATAATGAAAGACGGCAAGCTTCCAATCCTGCCTCTGCTGATAATAGCGTCCGAGATGATAATGTGCCGGTCCCAGCCGGTTCACCTGCCCCAGGAGGACTCCCAAATGGTAGTCGATTTCCGGAAACGTCGGGGAAAGCGCTTCAATTCGGTTGAGGTGCCTGAGCGCCTCCTCTTTCTGTCCCGTCTCCTGCAGGACCTTGGCGAGCCTGAGGTGAGCGATCGACGACTCGGGATTGAGAACGAGGGCCGTCTGCAGCACACGCTGCGCGTCGAGCATCTTTCCCTGTGCGTGGTAGAGGGCACCCAAAGAGCTAAGGGCAAAAGGGCTGCTCGCCGCCAATCGTGCCGCTTCCTGAAGATGTGGCAATGCTTCGTCGTTCTTCCCCTGACGCAGGAGCAGTTTACCCAGACCGAATTCCACAAAAGCCGATGAAGCGGTCCCTCTGGACTGCCGCATCTCCGCCTGAAACCGGTCCAGAGCGACATGCGGATCCGAGTAATCGGCGATCAGGGCAGCCTGCATCATCCGAAAATCGGTTGAGACGCCAGAACCGGCAGCCTTTTCTCCCTTGGAGGTCTGCTGCTGAGCCAAGTCCTTCAGGTACTGCACGCGCTCGGTAAGGCCCGGGTGAGTGAGCATATAGGAGGGAACCTTGGAGCTCACACGCCATTTGTCCTGGTTCATCCGCTCCATGATGGTGACCATGTCCTGCGGCTTGTACCCGGCAGCGAGCAGGTAACGAAGTCCGACCTGGTCCGCTTCCCTCTCGTTCTCCCGGCTGTATTGAAGCGCATACGTGGCGGCCCCTGCCATGGATCCCATGGCAACGGCTTGCCCCGCCTTCCCCGCGCCCCCCCCACCGCCAGCCATGCCCAGCAGGATGCCCGCCAGCATACCGGCTATGGATGCCACATTGATCAGTTTGTTCTCCTCCAAACGCCGATGAATGTGCCGTTGCTGAATGTGAGCCAGCTCATGGCCCAGAATGCCCGCGAGCTCCCCTTCCGACGTCATGAGCTCGATGATGCCGCGGTAAATGAAGATGTAGCCCCCCGGCATGGCAAAGGCGTTGGGCACCGACTCGTCCACCACAAAAAACTGGAATTGGTAGGGAGTACTTCCGACCTGTTTGGCGACTCGTTCTCCGACGGACTGGACATACGCAATGATCTCACCGTTGTCGACGAGAGGCAGCACCGCTTTGACCTTCACCAGCAACTTCTGGCCAAGCTCTTTTTCCTCGCTCAAGGTCAACGCGTGAGAAAAGCCAGGCACCACGACCAGCGAGCTCGTCAGGAAGCAAACCCCGCAGATCCAGGTGATGATCCTTCCAAACAGTGAATTCAAAAGGGACTGTTTCATTGACAACCCCTACGCCAAGCCCGCCGTTGAGGGCTCGTGCTGTTCCACCCGTACTCTCTTTGCCTCGGACCATAAGCTTTCAAGGTCGTAAAAGGCACGCACGGGCTCATAAAAAATATGGACAATGACATCTCCATAGTCCATCAGGATCCACTGCCCCTCACGCTGCCCCTCGACTCCCAGGGGCCTCAACCGTCGCTCCTTGAGCTGAGCCTCCATGTTGTCCGCAATCCCCTGCACCTGGCGACTCGACTTCCCGCTGCAGATGATGAAAAAATCAGCAAAGGATGACAACCCGGTAACGTCCAGCAGCACCAGATCCAGGGCCTTGAAAGACACCGCCACCTGGGCACAGAGAATCGCCTTTTCACGCGAAGTCAGGTCGTCCGATGAGCTGGTACCTTCCTTCTCTGCATTTTCTTTCAAATTGCTCTCCATTCTGTCCTATGCCCTCACGATGGCCGTATGGAGCCATAGGTCCCTCGCTGTGACCGCTTAGGGCTCGGACGGTCGATAAAGTGCGTGGGCACCAATATAACTCAGCACACTTTGTGGAACCAGATAGCGGATGGACCTTCCCGAGGCAAGCAACTGCCGAATACCCGTCGATGAAATCTCCAGAAGCGGGCTCCGAAGAGCGTGTACCGGCAACAGATGCGGATGGAAGAAAGTGGCGCCGTCCTGTCCAGCTTCATAGAGTGGCGAGATCATCCGTCGAAGGACCTCCAAGACGTCGGCGAGAGGATAGCCCGGACGTCCCAGAATGACAATTCGCGCCAACTGGAACAGCTCTTTGTACCTCCACCAGGTGTCCAGCTCCAGAAAGCTGTCCATGCCCACGAGAAAATAGTACTCAATGCACCGCGAGGCTCTTGCGTGAAGCCTCCTCAGCGTCGCGACCGTGTAGGACCTGCCAGAAATCTCCTGCTCAACCGTGGAGAGCGTGAATCGCGCATTGTCGGCAATGGCAGCCTGCAGCATCGAGCAGCGGTGCTGAAAGGACTCAAACACGCGATCGACCTTGTGTGGCGGGCTTGCTGCCGGAATAAACAAGAGGCCGTCTAGACGCAGCTGGTCAACGGCCTCTTCAGCAATCCTCAGGTGCCCCATATGAACAGGGTCGAATGTCCCCCCGAGTATCCCAAGTCTCTCCGGCATTGCAGTGAGAGTCGCCTTCCTTTCCCAAGAGGAGCCCTGAGCCAATCTAGCTGCCACCGCGAAATTTGGCGGCTTCTTCCCAATCCAGGTACGGTCGAAGAAACCAGAATATCAATCTCTCTTTCAGCTGCGGAGCTGGCCGTTTCCGTAGGCAATGAATTTCGTCGTGGTCAGCTCCTCAATTCCCATGGGACCAAAAGCGTGCAAACGAGACGTCGAAATGCCGATCTCGGCCCCCAGCCCCAGCTGAAAGCCATCGTTGAACCGGGTGGAAGCGTTCACGAGAACCAGGGAAGACTGGACTTCCTGGACAAAGCGATGGGCCTTCTCGAAATCGCGCGTCACAATGGCTTCGGTGTGCTGAGACCCGTACGTCGCGATGTGGTCGACGGCTTGATCCATATCTGTCACCACGCGGACGGCCAAGACGAGATCCAAGTATTCCGCATACCAATCGTCCTCCGTGGCGCTCTTGCATCCCGGCACGAGCTCGCAGGTCCGTGCACAACCCCGCAGCTCCACGCCTTCTTTCCGAAATGAGCTTGCCATTCGCGGGATGAACGATGCCGCAACGTCTGCATGCACCAGAAGCGTCTCCATGGCATTGCACACGCCCGGTCGCTGCACCTTGGCATTCAGGCAGATCTTCTCCGCCATGTCGAGGTCCGCGTCCGCGTCGACGTAGACATGGCACACACCCTTGTAGTGTTTGAGCACGGGCATGCGAGCGTGCTGCGTCACAAACCGGATCAGCTCCTCGCCTCCCCGCGGGATCATCACATCAATGTATTCTTCCAGCTGAAGCAGGTCCAGCACCGCCTCACGGTCCGTCGTGGCAACCAGCTGCACCGCAGCCTCCGGCAGTTCAGCCTCCACCAAGCACCGCTGCAGAATTCCGGCCAGGCACTGATTGGAGTGAAAGGCCTCGGACCCGCCGCGCAGAATCACGGTATTGCCAGCCTTGATGCACAGCACTGCGGCATCCACCGTCACATTGGGCCGGGATTCGTAGATGATCCCAATCACACCGAGCGGAATACGCATCCGTCCCACTCTGAGTCCGTTTGGACGAACCCACATGCGCGTCACTTCCCCAACGGGGTCCGGCAGGGCAGCGACTTCCAGCAGCCCACCGATCATTTCGCTCACGACCTTGTCCGTGAGGCGCAATCGATCCACCTTGGCCTTGGGAAGACCCCGCTTCTCGGCCTCGACGAGGTCCTTCTCATTGGCCGTTGCAATGGCGGGACGCTCCTTTTCCAAGGCCTTGGCAACTGCTTCGAGCATGTTGCGTTTCACGCTGCTGCTTGCGACCGCCATGTGTTGAGAAGCCCGCCTCGCCCGTTTACCCATGGCCAGGATTTCTTCACGCATGCTTTTCTCCCTCAAGGGACTCCGTGCCCTCGATCATTTCCTCGGCCAGCACGAAATTATTCCTGTGGATGACTTCGTCTGAATGCTTGTAACCGATCAGAGCCTCGATTTCATCGGTCCGATGCCCCTTGATCTGCTCGATCTCCGAGGATCGATAATTGCTCAACCCGATGCCAACCACGTCACCCGTTTCGTTCATGCACCGCACGGGCGCTCCTACCCCGAAAGCTCCACTCACACTCCGAATCCCGATCGGCAACAGTGATTTCCCCCGTTTTCTGAGAGCCATCACCGCACCTTCATCGAGCAAGAGGTCGCCCGCAGGCTTGGGGAGATTGGCAAGCCACAACTTCTTTCCGTGGTAGACCCGCTGACGGGGCAAGAAGAGGGTCCCCACGGTCTCGCCGTCGAACAAGCGGAGAAGCACGTCTCGTCCGTGACCCGGCGCGATGACCATCCCCATACCGGACGCCAGGCACTTCCTGGCAGCGGTAATCTTGCTCAGCATGCCCCCCGTCCCGACTGCCCCGGGAACGGGCGTGGCACAGGCAAGAATCTTGGAGTCCACCTTGTGAACCAAACGAATCAGCCTTGCTTCGGGACACACCTTCGGATCACTGTCGTAAAGTCCTTCGGTGTCGGTGAGGGTGATGACCATGTCGGCTCCGATCAGCCCCCCGATCATCGCGGAAAGCTGGTCGTTGTCGCCGAACTTGATCTCTTCGACCACGACGGTGTCGTTTTCGTTGATGATCGGCAATATGGACCAGTCGAGCAACGTCTCCAGGGTATTTCTGGCGTTGAGATAACGGTGTCGGTGGGCGAGATCCTCGCTGGTGAGCAGGACTTGGGCTACCAGGATGTCATACTTGTCGAAGGCCGCTTCCCAGGCCTCCATGAGAACGCCCTGTCCCACGGCGGCTGTCGCCTGTTTGTGGGGAATCGTCTTGGGCTTCTCTTTGAGGCCGATCTTCCGAACACCCGACGCCACAGCTCCCGAGGACACCACCACGATTTTCAGATCAGGGTCCCGTTCTTTGAGCTCGGCAATCTGGTCGCTCAACCGGTGGATCATGACCCGGTTCAGTCCCTTGGAATCGGTCACCACCGCGCTCCCGACCTTGATCACCAGCCTGCGCACACGACTGAAAAGCAGATTTCGATCCAATGACTCTCCAGACATGCCGGCGATTCCTTTTCACGCGAGGTGTTTCGGATCTTCCCGATCCCTGACCTGATCATTCATCTGGGCGTGATTCACTTCCGCATCCCTGAGAGAGGGACGACTCCCGGTATCGACTCAGACAATCGAAACCTCTGGCGACCATGACCGTTCTTATCGGAAAGGGGTGGGGAGAGCAAGGCCTTTCAGGCCGAATTTCTTCGGCGACCGGTCGGGAAGCGTGAACGGGAATCCAAAGCTCGCCCAGACCAAATCAGCCTCCTGTGCGGCGGAGAGTCTCCTTTAGCTCGAAGGGGGGGCCGCGGCGTCGCTCCCCACGGCCACCAGCCTTCCGAGGATCTGCACCAATTCGGCAATCCCTTGGCGGGTTAGCGCCGACACAAGGTGAGTCTCATAACCAGCCCCCCGATAAGCCACAGCGATGGCCTCCAACAAATCAGGATCGTGCGCGAGGAGATCCACCTTATTGAGTACAACAACCCGCGCCTTTTGAACGAAGGTGTCGGAGCAACTGCTCAGCTCATGCTCGATGAGCCTTAAGGGACCGAGCGGGTCCTGCGTAGGGATCGTTGAAACGTCGATGAGATGAACGAGAGCGCGCGTGCGCTCGATGTGCCTCAGGAACCGCACGCCGAGACCGGCCCCTTCGTGGGCTCCTTCGATCAAGCCCGGGATATCGGCCACGACAAAAGGCGGCGCGTCACCGCGCTCCACGACCCCCAGGTTCGGCACCAGGGTCGTGAAAGGATAATCCGCGATCTTCGGCCGGGCGGCTGAAATCGCGGCGATGAGCGTGGACTTCCCCGCATTGGGCAAGCCAACCAGGCCGATGTCCGCCAACAGCTTCAACTCCAGGATCAGCTCGCGCTCTTCCCCCGGCTGCCCCTCCTCCGCAAAGCGCGGCACCTGTCGTATTGACGAGACGAACCGAGCGTTTCCCCGCCCTCCCGCACCCCCTTCCGCGGCGACCCATTCCTGCCCCTCGACGGAAAGGTCGATCAGGATCTCCTCCGTGACGGCATCCCGCACGATGGTGCCCGGAGGGACCTCCAAAATGAGGTCTTCTCCTCGCCGCCCATGCTTGTCCTGCCCTTGCCCGTGCTTGCCGGACGAGGCCTTGAACAGATGACGGTAGCGGAAATCCAGGAGGGTTCGCTTCCGATTTGAAGCCCTGAAGACCACATTCCCGCCTCTGCCGCCGTCTCCACCATCTGGCCCCCCTCGCGGGACGTACTTTTCCCGGCGAAAACTCACACAACCGTTCCCGCCGTCGCCCGATTGCACATGCACTTTGACTTCATCCACGAACTTCATTCGGCAACATTCCTACGATTGACCGGGTCAGCGGAGCACCAAAATAAAACGGGTCCAAAAGCCGAAGAGGCAAAGGCTGCAGACCGGAAAAATCAGCTCTTGGGAGCCGCCGCATCCTTTGGCTTTTCGGCGTTTGGACCTGTCATCTTAGAGCTGCTACGCCCGCTGTGGAGGGCCAGCGTGCCTATCGAGGGGCAAGATCGAGGAAAAACCGAAACGCCCGCTAGACGGTTGCGGGAGCCGGATAAACGCTGATGCGCTGTCTCGTCTTGTCCATATGCTCAAAGGTAACCGTTCCATCGATCAGAGCAAACAGGGTGTAGTCTCTCCCCATGCCGACGTTCTTTCCAGGATGGAACTTGGTTCCCAATTGGCGTACGATGATGTTTCCGGCGCGTACCACCTCGCCGCCGAATTTCTTGACGCCTCTGCGCTGGCCGGCACTGTCACGCCCGTTTCGAGAGCTTCCTCCCGCCTTCTTATGAGCCATGGATCATTCCTCCATTCATTCTCGCGCCAAAAGAGGCTATTCCGTCTGTTCTTCAACGGGTGCCACTGTCTCCTGCCCGGGTCGGGAGATCCCCTCCACAAGCACGGCCGTATAAGGCTGACGGTGTCCCTGTTTCTTTCGGTAGTCTTTGCGACGTTTGTGCTTGAAGATCATCACCTTGGGGTAGCGGCCCTGCTCCACGATACGCCCCTGAACGGCCACATCCGTCAACACTGGCCGCCCAACCTCGACTTGATCCCCGTCCGCGAGCATCAGGACCTGATCCAGCGACAGCGAATCCCCGACTTCGCCGGGGAGCATCTCCAACTTCAACACCTTTCCCGGCTCAGCCTGATATTGCTTTCCACCGGATTGCACGATTGCATACATTCGCCGATCCTCCACCTCGTTCATCATTATCGGATATGCTCACACCACTCGCCTCCCGACCCGTCGACAAAAACGCGACCCTCCCGGCCGCCCATGACGCAAGGCCGTCATGCGGATCACATGGTGGCATAAATGCCTTGCTTGAGAAGCATTTCCTGATATTCTTTCAGCTTCTCGCAGTTTTCCAGGCACTTGTTTTTGTCTTCGCTTGCTCGATCGCAGTTGAGGCAAGGGCTTTTCAACATGGGAATGACTCCTTTCGTAACGCACTGATTGTAAACGCCTTCATATAGTAGACGAGGCGATTGCTCGTCAAGATATTTTTCGTTGTCTCACGCAGCAGACCGGATGCTCTGAAGACCGGCACCAGCCAACCGGCAGTTACCCAGGAAGGAGCTCATCACCGGAGAGACCGTTGTACGCTTCTTTGCCGCATGCCACCGACCATCACCCACGTCCCTCGATACTCTGGGCCGCTGTCTTGATCGGGGTCCTGGCGATTTCGTCCGCGTCGATCCTCATCCGAATCGCCGATGCTCCTCCGCTTTCCATCGCGGCATACAGAGTAACGCTGGCCTCACTCCTGCTCGCGTGCTGCCGGTTAGGCCCCAGAAAGGCCGCACCGGTGAAACGCTTTGGGACCGCTCTTGTGGCGACCGGCGTCTCGGGCCTTTTTCTGGCTTTTCATTTTGCATTTTGGATTACGTCTCTCACCATGACCTCCATTGCGAGCTCCGTGACCCTGGTCAGCACCACGCCCTTCTTCGTCACCCTCATTGCCTGGCTATTCCTCAGAGAGCGCTTTCGGCCACGATTCCTGGCGGGGATACTGCTCACCCTCGTCGGCAGCGGTGCCATCGCGGGACTTGATTCCCGTCTGTCGGGGAGCGCCGTTCGCGGTGACCTTCTGGCCCTTCTGGGAGCGCTCATGGCCGCTGGCTATTTCGTGTCCGGGAAAATAGCGCGAGAAAGCCTCTCCCTTTCGGACTATGCGCTCGGAAGCTACGGAATGGCGTCTCTCACCTTGATCGGTCTCTGCCTTGTGACCGGACAGGCGCTTGTCGGGTTCTCCGCGAAAACCTACATGGCACTGTTCTTTCTCGCCTTGGTTCCGCAGCTCATCGGTCACACGACCTTCAACTGGACCCTGAAATTCCTTTCACCCGCGACCGTGTCGGTTCTCATCCTGGGTGAGCCCATCGGCGCGACAATTCTAGGCCACGTCATCCTGAGAGAGAGCCCTGATGTTTCAAAGGCCATGGGACTGGTCGTGCTTGCCGTTGGCATTTTTTTGTGCGCCCTGTGTGCCCCTCAAGGCTCGGATCCCCCTCGAAGCGCGACCGCCCAATCTGCTACCCGCGGTCAGGACCGGCAACACGCTTAAAGAGCTTGCCAGATGAGACCGAATGCCCCGGAGCCCACCAGAACAGACTCGACCATGAGCTCAAAGAGAGGGTCCTCCTTCCACTGCCCTTCATCCGGCAGGGCAAGCGTCAGCCAATAGGCTCCCACGGCCCCCAGAAGGATCAGGGCGAACCAGGAGGACAGCCGCAAGAACGGTCCCAGGACCAGAGAGCATGCGAGGATGGCCAGCACAACCCGCAGCACCCGCACCGTGCGGCGCTCTCCGATTTGAACCACGAGGGTCTCCTTGCCCACCAGGCGATCACCCCGAATAGCCAGGAGATCCAGAAGGGCCGTGCGCGTGAAAACCAGCCCGAAAACAACCCAGGCGGCAAAAAGCAGCTTCCCAAAATGGGCCAGATGCTAAATCAAATAAGGCACGATGGCAATGACCATGGACCACGCCAAGGGCACAAACAGCGTTTTCGAGTTAGGGATCGTCGTGACTCGAAAGACAGTCCACCGTTGCACGTCCTGCGGGAATGCGTCGGGGAAGGAATAGATCAGGCCGACCACCAGCATGAGCGCCAGCGCCAGAAAGGTCATGAATCCGATGTGCAAAGCCAGGACCAACGATAAAGAAACGGCGATCGCACTCAGGATAATGAACAGGAGTCGCCACCTGTGGTAGAACGCCGCCCTTCCAGGATCATTCCATTGGAGTGAGCCTCGATTCAAATAGCTGTTCATGGAGTGCATCGGAAACACAAACAATGCGGGCATGAGACAGCTCGCCAAACTCCAGGGGAGCGAGGCAAGCGCCTGCACGGCACATCCCAGCAAGGCAGCCCCCAAGGCAACATGGACATTGCCGTATCCCAGAATCTCCTGCGCACGCCTCAGCTTGTAACGCCAATCCCCCGGCTCGGGCTGGATGGACTCCAGGAATTGCACGACGTTCCGGATGATCCAGCTTGGGGTCGAAGCCCCCGCCGACACGCCCACTATCGAATAACGGGCCATTTCTTGGCGGTTGAGCTCTGCCTCCGTTTCGATGTGATACGTCGGGACTCCCGATTCCCGGGCAACCTCAGCCAGGCGGACCGTGTTCCCGCTGTGATACCCTCCCACGACGACAATGGCCTCCACCTGCTTGGACAGCTCTCGCACTTCGGCCTGCCGTTCGTGTGTGGACCCACAAATGGTGTTCTTCACCACCCCATTGGGATACCGCTTGAGGAACTGGTCCTGAATCTTTCGAAAAAGCTCCTCGTTCTGGGTCGTCTGTGCGACCAGAAGCACCTTCTGCCACTCCTCCGGAAGGCTGTCGATCTGCTCGGGCCGATTCACGACGTGGCCGCGTCCGCTCGCGTATCCCATCAAGCCGATGACTTCGGCATGATCGGCGTCTCCAGCGATAATGATGTAATAGCCGTTGCGAGCGTGGTGCTTGATGACCGCGTGTACCTTGGCAACACGCTTGCACGTCGCATCGAGAAGAGTAGCCCCGATCTGGTGAAGCGTCTGGCGCTCGTTAGGTGGAATGCCGTGGGCTCGAATCACGACCTTCTTGTTGGAGCACCGCTCGATCCGATCCTCCGATCGGATCCCCTTTTCCTCCAGAGAGGCCAGCACCTGACGATTGTGGATGAGGGGTCCGTAGGTGCAGATCTCCTCGCCTTCCTTCCGATCCTGGATCGACTGCAACGTCACATCCAGAGCATCCCGCACACCCTTGCAAAACCCTGCCGTCTTGGCGGCGATCACTTTCATAGGATTTCACCCTCACGTGATACTCGCGCAGCGAGGCAGCCCAGCTTTCGCGATTCGAGCGTTGCCCCCGTCGCCAGAATCCGACCGACCCAGTCATCGAAGCACCGGAGCATCTCCCCAGGCGAGCTCATCCGATCCAGTTGAGAGCGCAGCAAGGCTGCATCCGGACACCCTTTGGAATACCACATCAGGATCTTGCGGTAATGGCCCGGAGGCCGCGTTCGCTCCCCTCCGAGCAGGTCCAGGTGCAGATGCACCGTTTCTCGAAGCTCTTCCCAGTCAGCAAAACGCCTTGCTGTAGCTGCCCCTTGCAGCTCCGCGACAATGGATGACAACAGCCAAGGATTTCCCATCGACCCACGTCCGATCATCACACCATCGCATCCCGTCAAATGAATCATTTTGATCGCCAGTCCCGGGCTCGTGACATCACCATTGCCGATAACGGGAATACTGACCGCCTGCTTGACCGAGCGAATCCATCCCCAGTCGGCCTTCCCTCCGTACTGCTGCACGGCGGTTCGAGCGTGAATGCTGATCGCATCGGCTCCGGCGGCTGCGATCCGCCGAGCCAGATCGACCGGACTCGCGCTCGTGCTGTCCCAGCCGACGCGCACTTTCACCGTGACCGGGATGCTCACGGCTCCCTTGACGGCACCGACAATCCGTTCCAACCGGTCCGGCTCCCGCAGCAAGCTTGCTCCGGCCCCCTGTCGAACGATCTTTCTAACGGGGCATCCCGCGTTGATATCAATTAGAGCCGCGCCAAGAAGCGCCGCACATCGGGCCCCCTCCGCCATCACTTCGGGGTCCGATCCAAAAAGCTGGACCGCCATGGCAACAGAAATCGGCGGGTCTTGCCTGCAAAGCCTCAAGGTTGTGGGCTGATTCCTGCGCAGCCCTTCCGCACTGACCATCTCGGTTGTGACCAAGCCGACCCCATGCCGAGCCATGACAGATCGATAGGCCGCATCCGTGACGCCAGCCATGGGCGCAAGAACCAGAGGAGGGTCGATCCGAAGACTGCCAATCGTCAAGGGACGAGTGCCGTCTCGTGCATCAGCCTCCAGCACTTTCAAATCGAGTATCCTCCTTTTCTCTTGTTCAGTTCTATGAAAAAGGGCCTGCAAGCAGAAAGGTGGCATCCTAACAACTCGTTCTCCGCTTGACAACAGGGGAGCGCGCAGCTGCGCCGTATCCGAATTGACAGGCGCCATGGCCTTTGCTAGCCTCATCGCGCCGTATGTCCCCTCTTGTGGCTCGGAATGAAGCGCTTCACCCTAGGACCCAGGAGTCGGATTTCCGAGATGGTTCAAAAGCCGCGAATTGATATCGTCCTCGTGGGGGCTGTTGCCTTTGAAATCGAAACGCTCGTTGCAACGCTACCTGCGCCCCAGGTGTCGTCGCTGCTCGGAGAGCGCTGCTGGATGGCCCGGTTCGGCTCGCTCTCACTGCTGGTCGGCACAACCGGCATCGGCAAGGTGAACGGCGCCATCACCACCTCAGCCATTCTCGAGCGGTTTCGAGTGCGGACCATTTGGAACATCGGGTGCGCCGGCGCCTACGAGGCCGGTCCCTTGCGAGTCGGGGACGTGCTTGTCTCTGATTCCGTCTTGTGCGGCGACGAAGGAGTCCTCGGCACGAGGGGGGTTGAATCCCCTCGCTGTATAGGAATCCCTTTGGTGTCTCACAAAGGCAAAGCGTATTATGATTTCTTTCCACTCGGAGATTCCCGGTTTTTTGAAACCGCGGCGGCACTCACCCCGCCCGGCCGATACGGTCTCGGAGAGAGCGGCCTTCTCACGATGCCCGAAGCGACGAGCTGGGAAGGAGACTGTTTTGGCTCCCTGGCTCAGTGCGGGTCTTTTCAGATTCATCATGGTGCTAGCCTCACCGTCGGCATGGCAAGCGGCGACCCGACGACGGCTCGCAAGCGCTTTGAGCGTTACCGGGCATTGGCGGAGAACATGGAAGGCAGCGCCGTGGCTCAGACCTGCCTGCGATACGGGGTCCCCATGCTGGAGTGCCGGGGCATGAGCAACTATGCCGGAGACCGCGACAAGAGCCATTGGCGTTTACGGGAGGCGATGGTCAGTTGCCATGCCGTCGTTCGATCCTGGCTCGTGAGGCTGAGCCAGGACGGCCGCTGGCCCACCTGAGACCGGCTGCCACTCCCCGCGACGCCAAGTGAATCGAGAGAGACGCCCCATGAAGCCACTCAAGATCGGTTTTTCGCCCTGCCCCAACGATACCCATATCTTCTACGCCTTGGCGAACGGAGCGATCGATACGGAGCCGTACCACTTCGAGGTGATGCTTGCCGACGTCGAAGTCCTGAACCTGCAGGCGCGACAAGGAAACCTGGACGTCTGCAAGGTTTCGATCCACGCTCTCACCCGGCTTCTCGACCGGTACTGGCTCCTCGGAGCGGGGGGCGCCATCGGGCGCGGCTGCGGTCCCCTCGTTGTTTCCAGTCTCCCGTTGAGCCCTGGCGAGCTACGCCACAAGCGGGTCGCCATTCCGGGGAAGATGACGACTGCCAACTTCCTGCTGCGCCTCACGAAGCTCCATGAGGGTGAGACCGTGGAGATGGTCTTCGACCAGATCATGCCCGCCGTCGCGTCGGGCAGCGTCGATGCCGGCGTCATCATCCATGAGGGCCGTTTTACGTATTCCAACCATGGCCTGCAGCTGGTCCTGGACCTCGGTGCATGGTGGGAGACGACGACGGGACTACCGCTGCCTCTTGGCGGTATCGTCATCCGCCGTGACCTGGGTCGGCAGGTTGCCTCTTTCGTGGAATCCAAAATCCGCGAGAGTCTGCTTTATTCCAGGGCTCACCCCGAGATTGCCTGGCCATACATCGCCAGCCACGCTCAGGAGATGGCTCCGAGCGTCATCCGCAGCCACATCGATACCTTCGTCAATGATTACAGCCTCAAGGTAGGAAGCGATGGAGCGGAGGCCATTCATTATCTCTTGCAGGCTGCATCCAGGCTGGATCCTCCGTCTCCGTTCCACGAGACGCTCTTCTGGAACGACTGATCGCAATTGCCGCCAAAAGGAGGGCTCATCATGCTCTATGATTCGGTACGCTTTCTGCTCTTTCCCCACATGACCCTCTCAGAGGGGCACTTCCGGTCGCTCTCCCTGCTCATCCCTCAGCTAACGCTTTTGCGAATCCTTCGGGAGCCAACATTGCCAAGGTGGTCGCGAGACCGAGTCCTCGGGTGCTCGTCAGGTGTGGGAGAAGCCCGCCTCGACCAGGTTCGGCACAGCCTCAAGAATTTCCAAGACTTTTCGGCTCTCCACGAAGAGCACTCCCTCATGGCGTCCTTGTCCCGCGAAGCCCTTTTACGGGACACAAGCGAAAGTCGCTTCGCGATGCAGAGCATGCTGCGCGAAAAAGGCGCCGATGCACCGGACTCGGG
>CALBZH010000474.1 GCA_937889795.1 uncultured Syntrophobacteraceae bacterium
ATACGAGATATCCACTCGTGACTGGAGTTCAGACGTGTGCTCTTCCGATCTACATTCAGATGGATGCAAAAGCTCGGTGGTGTTTGTTGACACCAAAAGATATATTGCGCTAATAGATCAAGCGAAGAGCCATGGGCAATGCTCACCGGGGGTAGCCCAAAAGCAGTGTAACCTAAGGCAGCCAAAGGAGATAAAACATGGGGCAGAGAAATAGAGGGGTCTGCACGGCCCTGATGGCGATGGTCGGGATCGTGTTCTTTGGATCGGCTCAGGCACAGGATGTGATCAAGGTCGGGGCGTATTTGCCCATGACGGGAGCGGTGGCTGCTTACGGTGAATCTGAATGGGCCGGTATACAGATTGCTCGGGATATGGAGCCCGAGGTGTTAGGCAAGAAGATCGAGCTGAAGCTTGCGGACACCAAGAGTGACAAGATCGAAGCTGCCAACGCCATGACCTTGCTCGTCGAGAAAGAAAAAGTCGCGGGTGTTTTGGGCGAAGCGATCAGCGGCAACAGTATGGCGGGAAACCCCATTTCGGAGGCGGCCAAGATTCCCACCGTCAGTCCCACGGCGACGAATACCCTGGTAAACCAAGGCAAGCAGTACGCATTTCGAGCGTGCTTCATCGATCCATTTCAGGGGGAAGTGGCAGCCCGATTCGCCAAAAACGACCTGAAGGCCCAAACCGCTGCGGTCATCATTGACCAGGCTCAAGACTATGCCGTGGGACTGGCCAAATTCTTCGAAAAGGAATTCACGAAACAAGGCGGCAAAGTGGTATCCACCACCTATATCCAAACGGGAGATCAGGATTTTTCGGCCCAGTTATCCGCGGTGCAGGCCTCGAAGCCCGACATCATTTACGCGCCCAATTATTACACGGAAGATGCTCTGATGGCCAAGCAGGCCCGGGACCTTGGCATCAAAGTGCCTATCCTGACGGGAGACGGAGCCCAGGAAGCGGCTTTGATCGAGATCGGTGGGGCTGCGGTTGAGGATGTCTACTTCACAGGCCACTTCCACCAGCAAGCGGCGACTACGGATCGGGCGAAGGAGTACATCAAGCGTTACGAAGAGAAGAACAAGAAGGAGGCCGATGCGTTCGGTGCCCTCGGGGCAGACGCGTATTTCCTTCTCATCGATGCAATCAAGCGGGCGGGCTCGACGGATGGAGCCAAGATTCGCGATGCACTGGCCGCAACCAAGGATTTCAAGGGTGTTTCGGGGACGATCACCATGGGGGAGAATGGGAATCCCATCAAGAGCATGGTGATCAACAAAGTCCAAGGAGGCAAGTTCGTTTATGTAACCACAGTCAATCCCTAACAAAAGTGGTTCCACGGAATCATCACGGCAGGGAATTTCCTCACGGGAGTCCCTGCTTTTTTTTTGAATTTCGCAAATCGGTCTCATCTTTGTTATAAGCCCTGAAGCGAGCGAATGGGGCACAGACTTTTTGCGATTTTTCAAGGGTGGGAATGAGGTGAGGATTGGATGCGACGATCTTTTTCCAGCAGCTGATCAATGGAGTTTCCGTAGGCAGTCTCTATGCCCTCGTCGCCATAGGGTACACGATGGTCTACGGGATTCTCCGACTGATCAACTTCGCCCATGGCGATCTTCTCATGTTCGCTGCCTACGCGGCAATCTATGGCATCGCCATCTTCAGCTTGCCTTGGTATGTGAGCTTTCCCCTTGCCGTCTTGATCACGGGGGCGCTGGGAATCATCCTCGACCGGGTAGCCTATCGCCCTCTGCGAGACGCCCCCAGGATCTCTCTCCTCATCTCGGCCATCGGAGCGTCGTTTTTATTGGAAAACCTGGCACTTGTGATTATCGGCGGTGTTCCTAAAGGATTTCCGCGGCCGGATGTTTTTGGAAAGGTGATCGACATTTGGGGGTTGCGGGTTCAGGTGCTCACGGTCTACACCCCGATCATCACCCTGTTGCTGCTCATGGGGCTCCTTTATGTCGTGTACAGAACCAAGGTTGGGAAGGCCATGCGGGCAGCTTCCAAGGATTTTGAAACGACGCGTCTCATGGGTATCAATCTCGACCGCGTCATCGCCATCACCTTCCTGCTCGGCTCTTCGCTCGCCGCGGCAGGGGGACTCATGTGGGCGATGAAGTATCCTCAAGTCAACCCGTTCATGGGGGTTTTTCCCGGACTGAAGGCCTTCATTGCGGCGGTCCTGGGCGGTATCGGGAACATCATCGGAGCCGTTATCGGCGGCTTTCTCCTGGGGCTGGGCGAGATTCTCATTGTCGCGCTGGTGCCGGGTCTGGCCCAGTACAAGGACGCATTTGCTTTCATTGTGCTGATCCTTGTCCTTCTATTTCGGCCGACGGGAATCATGGGAGAGCCCATTATCGACAAGAGTTGATAGGGGCTCTTTTCTTTGTGGGGTGAAGGATAGGGGCATGAGTAAGGCGAGACGGGATCAGCTTTTGAGCGTTTTGGGCATCTTGGTACTCTTCAGTGTTCTTTATTTGTTCCAGTTGTTCGGGACCGATTATCAAATCCGGATTTTGAACAACATGGCCATATTCATCACGTTGGCCGTAAGCTACAACCTGGTGAACGGGATCTGCGGCATCCTGCATCTGGGCCCTAATGCGTTCATTACGGTCGGTGCCTACACCTCGGCGCTGCTGACCATGAGTGCGGCGGAAAAGCAGGCGAGCTTCATTATCGAGCCGTTGATCTGGCCGTTGAGTGTCCTGCATGCTCCCTTTGTGGTATCTCTCCTCGCCGGTGGAATTCTGGCCACTCTGTTTGCCTACCTGATCAGCTACCCCGTTTTTCGTGTCAGGGGTGACTACCTGGCGATTGTGACCCTCGGTTTTGGGGAAGTCGTGCGGGTTCTGTGCAACGCGTTTCAGACGGTGACCAATGGGCCGCTTGGGCTTAAGGGACTGCAGCCTCATACGAATCTCTGGTGGTCCTGGGGGGTGGCTGTTCTCACGATCATCCTGATCACGAAGCTGATCAACAGCAGTTACGGTCGGGCCATGAAAGCCATTCGGGACGACGAGACGGCTGCGAGGGCCATGGGGGTGGACCCGTTTCGTCACCTCCTCCTGGCCTTTTTGGTGAGTGCCTTCTTCTCGGGTGTGGCTGGCGGTCTGCTCGCGCACCTCATCACGACCATATCGCCCACTCTGTTTACCTTTTTCCTGACGTTCAACCTGCTCATGATGATTGTGGTCGGGGGACTCGGGAGTACCACGGGCGCCGTTCTCGGGGCAGCCTTGTTCGCATGGGGCGGTGAGGCCCTCCGTGTGGTGGAAAACCCAATCAACCTGGGGGTGATCCGGATTCCGGGCATTCCGGGGATGCGGATGGTGATCTTCAGCATCTTGCTCATGGTCGTGATTGTTTTTGCGCGCCGGGGAATCATGGGGCGCAAGGAATTTAGCTGGGAGTGGCTCATTGGTAAGTTTTCGAAGAGTCCCACTGGGGGGAGCTCCGTCGCTTCTTAAATGGAAGCTGCCGCCGCCGATTTGGAGACGGAGTGATGCACGGCTTTTTTGAGACAAAGAATTTGACCATGCAGTTCGGTGGTCTGGTGGCCGTAAGCAGCTTTTCCCTGCGGTTGGAGCAGGGAGAGCTGGTTGGGCTGATCGGACCCAATGGGGCAGGAAAGACGACGGTCTTCAATATGATCACGGGTGCCTTGGCTCCCACCGCGGGCCACGTGTACTGGCAGGAGCAGGAGATCACGGGTCTGCCCTTGAACCAGGTTGCCGCGAGGGGGATCGCTCGGACGTTCCAGAACATTCGGCTCTTTGTCGACATGACGGTGTTGGAAAACGTCATGGTTTCCTTTCATCACAAAATACCCACGATGTTCTGGGAGTGCATGCTGGATCTCCCACGCGCCCGGCGAACGGAGGAGCAAATCAAGCGCGAGTCCATGGAGCTCTTGCAAGAGCTGGGATTGGCACACCTGGCTCACGAGAAAGCTGGGTCCCTTCCCTACGGTCAGCAGAGGCGTCTTGAGATCGCGCGCGCCTTGGCTACCCGTCCCAGACTCCTGCTGCTCGACGAGCCGGCGGCCGGGATGAACCCCCTGGAGACCATGGATCTGGCGCAGCTGGTTTCCGATCTCCGAGCACGGCACAGCCTAACGGTTCTCCTTATCGAACATGACATGAAGTTCGTCATGCGGCTCTGCGAGCGGATCAAAGTGCTCGATTACGGCGTCACCATCGCGGAAGGCACGCCTGCGGAGATTCAGAGCAATTCCGAGGTGATCAAAGCGTATCTGGGGGACATTTGACATGCTGCAGGTGAGTGATCTCCACGTTTTCTACGGCGGAATTCATGCTCTCAAGGGGATTGATATCACGGTTGAGCCAGGGCGCATCGTGACACTGATCGGGGCCAACGGTGCGGGGAAGAGCACCACCTTGAGGTCGATTGTGGGGTTGACGAGGGCCAGGAAGGGGACGATCCGTTTCTGCGACGAAGAAAT
>CALBZH010000475.1 GCA_937889795.1 uncultured Syntrophobacteraceae bacterium
CTTCGTTTCGTTCAGGAAAGCACCCACCAAGCGTTCATCGTCGGAACCGAGCTGGGCATCCTCCACCCGATGCGCAAGGCATGCCCGGACAAGCGGTTTTACCCTGCATCCGAGCGCATGTTCTGCACCAGCATGAAGCTGATCACCCTCGAAGATGTCTTGCGGTCCCTGGAAACCCTCGAGCCAAGGGTCAGGGTGGATGAGGAGACGCGGCTCCGAGCCCTTGTGGCCGTAGAACGGATGCTGGCCGTCCCATGAGCGCGGCGCGACCCGATTACGGAATCGCCCTCTCCCGCAAACCGGTCGTGGCCGTGACCATGGGAGACCCGTGCGGAGTGGGGCCTGAAATCATTGTCAAAGCTCTTCAGCATACGGACGTTCTCCGAGAGTCCATCCCTCTTGTTGTTGGCAGCAGATCCGCCCTGGAACATGCGATGCGCTCGGTGGGTCGGGAGCTCCCCATCGAGACCGTCTCAACCGGAAGGGATTCGATCTCGGGTTTGCAGAGCGATCCATCCAACGTCATCCGGCTGCTGTCAGTCGGAGATCTCGACGAGGAAGACCTGATCCCGGGTGCACCTTCTCGAGCGTCCTGTGACGTCACGATCCGGGCCATCGAAACGGCCGTCGCGTTAGCTCTGGCCGGGCGTGCCCACGCCGTCTGCACCTGTCCCATTCACAAGGCCAATTTGCATCGCAACGGCTTCCCCTTCCCGGGGCACACCGAGCTCTTGAGTCAGCTGACCGGAGCGCATCCGGTGGTGATGATGCTGGCAGGGCCCAGGCTCCGCGTGGCCCTTGCAACGATTCACATACCGTTAGCGCGCGTCCGGGACCACTTGAACGTGTCGGAGCTTGCCACGACCATGGAAATCACGGCACGGTGTCTCAATCGGGATTTCGGAATCGATTCACCCCGTTTGGCCATTGCGGCTTTGAATCCCCATGCCGGTGAAGACGGGCGCTTCGGCGACGAAGAGGCAACAATCATCGCGCCTGCCATGGATCGCTGCCGCGAGCGTGTCGAAGGCTCGTCATGCTCCCTCATCGGTCCCTTGCCGCCCGACACGGTTTTTCTCAGAGCCTATAACGGGGAGTTCGACGGAGTCCTGGCCATGTACCACGATCAGGGGCTTATCCCGCTCAAGCTTGTTCATTTTTTTGATGGTGTGAATGTCACGCTTGGCATGCCGATCATCCGAACGTCGGTCGATCACGGCACGGCTTACGAGCTGGCCGGCACTGGAAAAGCCCATGAGGGGAGTCTCACAGCAGCCATCCTGCTTGCTGCACGGATGGCCCACCATCGAGGAATCATCGAGAATCCTCCCCAGCCATGAACGAGATCATCATCCGAGGGGCTCGACAGAACAATCTCAAGAGCATCGATCTGACGCTCCCACGCAATCAGCTCGTCGTGATCACCGGGGTAAGCGGTTCGGGCAAATCCTCTCTTGCCTTCGACACGCTCTTCGCCGAGGGCCAACGTCGATACCTCGAAACCCTTTCCTCATCCGCCCGCCAGCTCATGCAAAAGGTTGACGCGCCCGACGTCGACGAAATCCTTGGGCTTTGCCCCGCCATAGCCATCCAGCAAAAAGGCAAGTCCCGAAACCCGCGTGCCACCGTCGGTACGCTCACCGAAATCCTCGACCTGCTCCGGTTGCTCTTTGCGCGACTTGGGACGGTCCATTGCCCCGACTGCGGACTGCCGGTTGTTGCCCACTCCGTCCAGGAGATGCTGCTGGCGGTCCGAGAGACGTGGGGCGATGGGGCAAGGCTTTTGATCCTGGCGCCTGCGGGCCCTCCGGTGCGCGGATCCCAGATCGGACGATTCCTCGGCGGTCTTCGCAAGGACGGCTTTGCGAGAATTCGTTTCGAGGAGAAGCTCTTCGAGCTCGACCCTCTCCCCACCCTACCACGTCGTCCTGAATATCGCCTTGAGGTAGTGATCGATCGTATCATTCTCAGGCATGATAAGCTTGAGCGTCTATCTGACTCCTTGGAACTGGCGGCCCGAAAGGGCGATGGTGCGGTCACGGTCGCCGAGGTGGGCGGCATCGAAAAGGCGTTCTCCGAGAAACTGCGCTGTCTCTCGTGCGGCCAGAGCATGCCTGCGGTCTCCGTTAGTCTGTTCAACTTCAATCATCCTTCCGGAATGTGCCCCGAATGCAAAGGTCTCGGACACCTCGTCCAAAAGAATACCCGCGAGGCACCGTGTCCTGCCTGTGAGGGCACCCGGTACAACCTTCCCGCCAGACGCGTCAGGCTCATGGATGCAGGCATCCATGAGCTCCTTCGGTCCTCGGCCACTGAGCTCAACGACTGGATCGATTCCCTCGCTCTCTTACCCGCCCAGCAGCTCATTGCTGCGCGCCCCGTTGCGGAGATGAGCGGCCGATTGCGGGCCATGACTGATCTGGGGCTGGGCTATCTCACCCTTGACCGCGCTGCCGCGACCCTCTCATCCGGTGAAATGCAGCGAGTGCGTCTGGTCCAGCAGATGGGCTCCGGGCTTTCTGGCATTCTCTACGTCCTGGATGAGCCGAGCATTGGATTGCATCCCCGAGATCATCAACGCCTCCTGGAGATTCTCTCCAAGCTGCGAGATGAGGGCAACTCTCTTGTCGTTGTGGAGCACGATCGGGAGACCATCCTGCGGGCAGACTATCTGGTGGACATGGGGCCAGGCTCGGGCGACCTTGGCGGGAGCGTCCTTTTTTCAGGAAATCCTCGAGATATCACGGGATGTCTCCAATCGCTCACCGGTCAGTATCTGACCGGTGAGCGGCGCATTCCAGCCGGTGCACGACGAGAGACCTTTGAAAAGGGCTCCCTCACCGTTTTCGAAGCCACCGGCAACAATCTTCGATCTGTTACGGCTCGCTTTCCCCTAGGCTGCCTCATATCCGTCACGGGAGTGTCGGGGTCCGGAAAGACCTCGCTTGCGCTTTACACGCTCTATAAAGCCCTTGCTGCTCATTTACACGGCGCGACCGCCCTGCCCCTCCCCCATCACCACATTGATGGCATGGATCTCGTCTCCAGGGTACTCCTCGTTGATCAGGCCCCAATCGGTCGGACCCATCGATCAACGCCCGCGACGGCCGCCGGCGTCTTTTACATCATTCGCCAGTTATACGCACAGCTGCCCGAATCGCGGAGATCGGAAGAGCACACGTCTGAACTCCAGTCACGAGTGGATACCTCG
>CALBZH010000476.1 GCA_937889795.1 uncultured Syntrophobacteraceae bacterium
TCGTCTTCTCCAAACTGAGTCTGTACGGTTGAGCTCCGATCGGTGTCGTCGGTTGGAGGTCGGTCCCAAAGGGAGAAGTTGAATGCGGACATGGCGGTCGCATCTCAGTCTTCGTGCGGTGATTCTGTTCCTGGTGCTTCTGTCGGTGCTCCCCACCCTGTTGCTTGCATTTTATTCGAATTTCGAACAACGCTTCCTCGGATTCGTCGAGCTGCAAAATGATCTCGAGCGGTTGATCCGACTGGAAGCGGCGACTCAAGGACGCCTGATCGAGGGCGGACGAGCGCTGCTGCTTGCGCTGGCTCAGCTGGACGAAGTCCGCAAACCGGAGACGACGGAGTGCAGTGAGCTGTTCGGAAACCTCGTGTCCAAATACGGACACTACACGGTATTGGGCGTGGTCGATCTCGAAGGAGCGATCCAGTGCAGCTCCCTTCCGGTCATGAGGCCGGTCGATTACAACAAGTTTCGGTGGTTTCGGGAGACCGTTGACAGCGCGGAGTTTGTTGTGAGTGGACTGGAGCAGGATCCCATCACACTCGAGCCCACCGTTTTCCTCTCTTATCCCGTATTTGACAGAAAAGGGGTGCTCACGGCGGTCGCCTTCGGTGGTCTCAATCTGATGGAAGTTGATCGCTCCATGATCGATGCAGGAGAATTCAGAGACACGATCTTCTTCTTTCTCGATAGCAGCGGAAGCGCCTTGACGATTCAGCCCGATCAGGGAAGATGGATGGATCGATCTCAGGGAGAGAAGCGTTTGATCAAATCGATTCTCTCCAATCAGACCGGCGTCTTGCGTGACGATCGTTTCGACGGTGTCGACCGGCTTTACAGCTACATGCGGCTGCAGGACCCTGTGGAAACTCCCCTGTTCATTTGCTTCGGGAGTCGGACCAAGACGGCCCTCCAAAAGGCGGAGCGGTTGTTGCTGCGCAATCTCTTCGGGTTGCTGATCACCGCCTCTGCGGCATTGCTCCTTGCCTGGCTTTTTGGGAAGCATTTCATTGTCAAGCGGGTATCCGCCTTGCTGGCTGCCACGGGGAAGCTCGCCTCCGGAGACATGAGCATCAGAAGCGAATTTGCGGGCGGCATGGACGAGTTCAGTGACCTGGCCCGGGCATTCAATGAAATGGCCGCTTCGCTGGAAACCAAGACGCTTTTGCTGGGTCATGCCGAGGAGCGCTATCGTTCTTTGGTCGAGCAGATTCCCGCTGTGACTTACATGTACTCCTTGAGCTCCGAATCCGCCCCGATATTCATCAGTCCACAAGTTGAGCGGCTCCTCGGACTGACTCCCGAGGAATGCCAGAGCATGCCGGGCTGCTGGACCGGCCAGATTCATCCCGACGACAGGGACTATGTGCTCGCATCGTCTTGGCACGGGGGAGGCAATCGAGACAAGTCGAGCTTCCATCTCGAGTACAGGATGCTGACGCGCGACGAGAAAACCATTTGGGTGTCCGACGAGGCGATTCCGGAGTACGATGAGGAGGGAAACGTTCGATTCATCAGGGGGCTGGCAGTCGATGTCAGTGAGCGGCATCACGCGGAGGAGGTCCTCTTTGCCTATCAGGGCCAGCTTCGGTCGTTGGCTTCGCAGCTGTCGATGGCTGAGGAGCAGGAGCGGCGGCGCATTGCCTTGCAGCTGCACGACAGCATCGGACAGAAGTTGGCGATCCTGAGGATCAAGCTCGAAACCCTGATGTCCGAAGTTTCCGGGGACTATCAGAGGGAGCAGCTATCGGCGCTCCACGAGCTCCTCGCTCAGATTATCCAGGAAACACGCTCCATGACTTATCGGATCAGCTCTCCGATTCTCTACGAGCTGGGGTTGGAGGCGGCTCTGGAATGGTTGGCGGAAGAGTCTGAAAAGCAGTATGATCTCTACTGCACATTCAGCACGGACGGCGAGCCCAAGCCGCTGTCCGACGAAGTCCGCGGCCTGCTGTTCCAGGCGGTAAACGAATTGTTGATAAATGTTTCCAAGCATGCCAAGGTGAACGAGTGCCGCATTGACCTGCGCAGGGAAGGCGATTTCGTTGTTGCGTCCGTGGAAGACGACGGTATCGGGTTTGACGTGGCGCAAATCGTTCCCCATTGGTGCAAGCGGGGAGGGTACGGGCTGTTCAGCATTCGAGAGCGACTGACCGGAATCGGGGGGAGCTTCAAACTGGAGTCCGAGCCAGGAAAAGGAACGTGCGTGACCCTTGTGGCGCCGCTTGGAAGCGAGGTGCAGGAGTCGCTCTCAGGAAGTGCGGTACGAGGCAGGAGGGATGCGGATGAAGGTACGTGTGTTGTTAGCCGATGACCATAAGATTGTGCGGGATGGCCTCAAGGCGCTTCTGGAAAAGGAATCGGACATGGAAGTCGTGGGGGAGGCCGACGGTGGGCTTCAGGCGGTCCGGCTGGCGCGAGAGCTGTCGCCGACCGTGATCGTGATGGACATCGCCATGCCCGATCTCAACGGCATTGAAGCCGCGCAGAAGATCCGGGAGCACGATTCGGTGGTCAAGATCATCGCGCTCTCCATGCATTCGGACAAACGTTTCGTGGGGGGAATGCTCAGAGCTGGCGCATCCGGGTACCTGCTGAAAGACTGCGCGTATGGCGAGCTGGCCAATGCGATTCGCTCGGTGATGAAGGATCAGACCTACCTGAGTCCGGGGATAGCCCATGTCGTCGTGGAAGGATACGTTCGAAACGTGGGCTCGCCAGGGCAGTCCGCGGCATCCGCCCTGACCCCCCGTGAGCGTGAAGTGCTCCAGTTGCTGGCAGAAGGAAAGGCGACGCGCGAGATCGCCGCACTGCTCAAGCTGAGCGTTCGGACGGTGGAGACCCACCGGCAGCAAATCATGAACAAGCTCAATTTGCACAAAGCGGCTGAGCTCGTGAAATATGCGATTCGTGAGGGAATGATTACGTTGGATAAACGATAGGTTTCAAGGAATTGCGGTGTCTTCCCCGTCCCGCGCCACGATGTCGATCATCCGAGCGACCAGCACGGTATTGGGAGCCCCTCGGGGGAAGGCAACAGAGCTGGCTCAGCGCCCCGCTCAGCGGGCGCGAATCTCCGTCGCGTGGATCGCGCCATTGTCGTTCACGACACCTCTGACTTCCACGTAAGCTCCGATGGCCGGCTTCTTCTTGATCCGCGTCTTCCCGTCCACCTCGAAAGCCATCCCGTCGATCGACCAATGGTCAGTCAGCGTCCCGCCCAAGCGAACCTTGGAGCCAACGGGCAGGGGGGCCGCTTTGCCAGTGTTGTCCCGTGCCCCTTCATCAATCCACAAGGCGATCAAGTCCGTCTCCGCGGCATCGAGGTAAGGGGGGCCGTCCATCGGCATCCGTGGACGCGACTGCCCTAGGAGCGATCGGAGCAGAGCGCTTGCTTTGGACATGCCCGGGATCACAATGGGACGCTCTCCCCCATGGATCACGGCCTCATAGCTGTCCATGCGAATGCCTTCCGGAGGGGGGCCGAGCTGCCCCTTCGCCGCGTGACATTTCACGCATCGTGCCTGAAAGATCGGGGCAACTTGCCCGTAGCGGACCTGCTGAGGGGCACTGGGGGATGCCATCGGCTGCTCCACCGATGTCCGCTGCTCTCCAGCGGTGGAGCCTCCCTCTTTCGCACCGGCCTTGATCCACTGCTCAATGACCATAATCTTGTCTTCCGGCATCCACGGCGGTCCCGACATGGGCATACGGGGCTCGCTCAGACCGCGCAGGCGGCGGATGATCTCACTCTTTTCTGGGTTGCCCGGAACGACGGCCGGGCCCGACTTGCCGCCCTTCATAAGGCCGGCGTAGCCGTCGAGCCGCAAGCCTCCAGCAGGCGAAGGCGGGGCGTGGCACAAGGTGCAGCTGTCGGACAAGATGGCTGAAACCTGGCCGAAGCTCGGATCGCTTGCCGTCGGTTGCGTCGTTTGTTGGGCGAGAAGGAGGCTGCTTTCGGCTATGCCGTTGCTGGAGTGGGCCGGCCCTTGCATCGGGGCGAGGAAAGCCACCGTCAGGCAAATCGCCAGGGTACGGATCATCAGAATCCTCCTTGATTTGAGGGGTTGGGGATTGTCGACTCAGACCAGCTCACCTGGAAATGGTGCTATCATACTGCTTTTTTCGAGCCTTGTGAAGGATGTGGCAGCACTGGAGCCCTTGGCGGCCGGCCCTCATGAGTGATTGAGGTGAACGGGGTTACGTGGTATGTGCTTGGTCAGTTTAGGATCCGACCCAGTTTACTGAATTCGATGGCGGGGGAAGTATGAATCGATTCTATCAAGCCAAGAGCGTTGCGGTTATTGGAGTCTCTGCCTCCGAGGGGAACATGGGGCGCGCGATCGTGTACAACCTCTTGGAGTTTCGTTTTCAGGGAGTCATCTACCTGGTGGGGCCGAAGGGCGGGTCCTTCTTGGGACACAAAATCCATCCGAGCGTCCTCGACATTCCTGATCCGGTGGACCTTGCTGCCGTGCTGGTGCCCGCGGCCGCCGTGCCTCAAGTGCTTCGTGAGTGCGGCGAGAAGGGGATTCGGAGGGTGGTTGTGCAGTCGGCGGGCTTCCGGGAGCTGGCCCAGGACCGGGTTGAGCTCGAGAACGAAATCCGAAGTATTCTCGCTTCTTTCAACATGCGCATGATCGGTCCCAACTGCATCGGGATCATCAACCGCAAGACGGGCCTGGCCGTGCCATTCATGCCGTTCAAAGCCGAAGCCCCCTTGGGGCGGGTGTCCATCGTCTCCCAAAGCGGGGGGGTGGGTGCCATGATGATCAATTCGCTGGCCATGGAGAATCTTGGCTTCAGTAAGTTTGCCAGCATCGGGAACAAGCTGGACGTGAACGAAGCGGATTTCGAGGAATACCTCATCGCCGACGACGAAACGGACATCGTGTTCCTGTACCTCGAGGGAATTGCGGATGGGCGGCGTCTCATGGAGCTCGCGCAGCGCTCCCGCAAGCCCATCATCGTTCACAAATCAAACAAGGGCGGTGCGGGCGCCGTGATCGCGCGGTCCCATTCCGCGTCGCTGACGGCGGACGATCGCGTGGTCGATGCCGCTTTTAGGCAATGCGGGATCATCCGGATTCGTGAGCAGCGCGAAGGCCTTGAGATGATCAAGGGGCTCACGCTGCCCCCCGCGCTTGGAAACAGACTGGCCATCATCTCCCGTTCCGGAGGGCACGCCGTGATGGCGGCTGATGCTGCTGACGACTTCCAATTCGTCCTGCCCGACTTTCCCGCCGAGGTCACAACCCTGGTGCAGCAGAAGTCTCGGGCTCAGGTGATTCAGCCCCACAACCCGTTGGACCTTGGGGACCTTTTCGACTTGTCCCTCTATCGGACATTGGCGGATGTGACCCTGCAGCGTGAGGACATCCACGGCCTCGTGTTCATTCACAATTACCAGGGAGTGGTGGACTCCGCGGAATCACGAGCCCTTCTCGTGAGTCTTGGCGAGCTGATCGAAAAACACGGCAAGCCGCTCGCCCTGTGCGTGTTCACGGGCCTCGAGGAGGGCGACTACATACGCAGGACGCTCCGCTTCCCGGTCTTCACCGACCCCCGAGAGGCGGTTCGTGCCCTCGCTCTGAATCGGGACTGGAGGAAGCAGCCGCCGCTGCCTTTCCCTGACGAGCGGCCGGTGGGCGTGGCGATGGAGAAGGCCCGGAGCGCTCTCGAATCTGCCCCGGCTGGCATGATTGCACCAGACGTGCTGGCCTCCGTCCTGAGCGCGTATGGGATCCCACTGACGCCGTGTCGCGTCGTTGAGCACAGTCACGAAGCGCTCCTTGCAGCCCGGGAGATCGGCTTGCCGGTGGCGTTGAAGACGGCCGAGCCCGACGTTATCCACAAGAGTGATGCGGGCGGAGTGGTGCTCAACGTAAACGATGACGCGAGTGTCGAGAAGGAGTACGCCCGGTTGACCCGGTTCGGGTTACGCGTCATGGTGCAGAGAATGGCCGAGGAAGGGCTCGAATGGCTCATTGGGGGGCGGCAGGATGAGGTGTTCGGGCCGGTCCTGGTGGTGGGATTGGGCGGCGTATACGTGGAAATCTTGAATGAGACGGGGCTTCGGGTGGCGCCCGTTTCCAGGGAGGAAGCCGCCCGCATGCTCGATGAGCTCAAAGGGGCACCGCTCCTCGACGGGGTCCGGGGACGGCCACCCCTGGACCGGGAAGCGCTGCTGGATGTCATCGAGCGTGTTTCGTGGCTACTGTGGGATTTTCCTGAAATTCGCGAGCTGGACTGCAACCCGATTCGTGTCTACGAGTCGGGGTGTCTCGCGCTGGATTGGCGTGCGGTGAAAGAGGGGAGCGCCAACTAAGGCGATCGGCGGTCGCCCCGAGAGCGCACGATGGGGAGTGGAGGATGAAATTCGCTTTCAGTACGAGCACGTTTCGAACGCTGGCATTGAATGAGGCCATCGAGGCCATTGCAAGGGGTGGATTTACTGCGGTGGAGCTCATGGCCGACCGTCCCCATGCCTTTCCGGAGGACGTGAAAGCGGCCCAAGTGGCGACAATGAATGAGTGCATGGAGCGCCGCAAGGTCAAGATTATTAATCTGAATGCGTCCTGCTCAACGGCACTCGGCACCCGCAACCACCCCTCCTGGCTCGAGGAGGACTGGAAGGCCCGCGAGACGCGGATTCGCTACACCCTGGACGCACTCCGCCTCGCCTCAGCCATGGGGATTCCCACCGTGACGACACAAGGGGGAGGTCCGATCCCGGAGACGATGAGCCAGACCGAGGCGTGGAGGCTCTTTGTGGCGAACATGGAACGGGCGCTTCCGCTTGCCAGGAAGCTGGGCATCACGCTTCTGATCCAGGCCGAGCCGGGCTTCCTCCTCGAGCAGCCCGATAAGGTTCTCGCTTTTCTGGACGAGCTCAAATTCGATGAGCGGCTGCGCGTCGATTTCAATGTGGGGCATTTCTATTGCGCCGGAGTTGATCCGTGCGATGCCTGGGAGCTTCTGAAAAAATATACGGCTCACATTCACATCGCGGATGTGCCCGTCGATCGCAAGCAGCATCATGTGCAGCTGGGCGAGGGGAGCATCGACCTGGGCAAGCTCCTCAAATCGGTGGATACCGCGGACTACCAGGGCTATGTCAGCATCAAGATGGATGTGTACGATCAGGAGCCCGGAGAGCTGGTCTGTGGTGCCGTAGGCTACCTGCACCGGAACGGGTACCTGGCAAAGCTGCCCGAAGGCTGTGTGTAATCGCGACACGGTTTCCCATGAATGAATAACAGGAGGACACGATGGCTATGAGACGGCGTGGAATGCTGGTGACGGTCTTCGCGGTGCTGCTGTGGTCGGGGCTGGCTTGGGGCAAGACACCGATCAAGCTGGGGGTTGTCACGATCCCGGGCTCTGCCCAGAACGTCTGCGCGGATAGATTCAAGGAGCTGGTCGAGGCCCGCTCGGACTACGAAGTCAAGGTCTTCCACAGCGCCTCCCTGGGGACGGAGACGGAAATTCTCCAACAGATCAAGATGGGCTCCGTCCAGATGGGGATCATCACGGACGGACCGTTCGATGTGTTCGTTCCGGAAGCTCGAGTCATCAGTTATCCTTTCCTCTTTGACAGCTTCCAGAAAGTGGACAAGGTCTTGGATGGTCCTCCAGGGCAGGAGCTGCTCAAGAGGCTGGAAAAGGCCGGGTTCAAAGGGCTTGCGTTTTCGGAGAACGGATTTCGCAACCTCACCAACAACAAGCGCCCCGTCCACACCGTTGCCGACGCGGAGGGCCTCAAGATCCGCGTGATGGAGTCGCTCCTTCATAAGGAGCTGTGGCGTCTGCTCGGTGCCAATCCCACCCCCATGGGATGGCCGATCTTCACGGAGCTGCAGCAGGGGACGATCGATGCCCAGGAAAACCCCCTGTCCGTCATTGTCACCTACAAGCTCGCTGAGGTCCAAAAGTACCTGACTCTTACGGCGCACGTGTATTCGTCGCACATCGACGTGGCCAACCTCGAGTGGTTCAAGGGCCTTCCCGCCTCGGACCAGGAGATGTTGCGACAATGCATGGTCGAAGCCGCGCGCCTTCAACGGGAATGGAACCGGAAAAACGAGAGCGAATTTCTCGAGAAGCTGAAGGCTGCGGGAATGACGGTGGACGAAAAACCGGACCTGGCTTCATTCAGGGAAAAGGTGAGCGACATTCAGGGTCTGCCCATCTTCGCGGCGAAGGAAGTCCAGGACATGCTTCGGGAGTTCCTGAAAGCGGCCAAGGAATGATCCCGGAAGACAAAGGGAAACGCTCCACGCCTCGCCCCCTTGCCCTCGTGGTCGTTCTGAGCGACTGGGCTGACGGCGCGGTGAAGGCGGGGCTCTGCACCCTCGGAGCGGTCATGGCCCTGCTCATCGGCTATCAAGTCTTCAGCCGTTACGTCCTGAACCATTCCCTCTTCTGGGCGGAGGAAGTGGGGCGCATGTGTCTCGTCTGGATCACGTTTTTCGGATCCACGGCAGCGTATCGGCGACATCATCACGTGGGCATCGATGTGCTCGTGCGCCGATTCCCGGAGCGATTCCAGGTCGCGGCCGGGCTCATGGCGTGGTCTGCTTCCATGCTGCTTTTCGGCGTCATGGTCGTCTACGGGGCTCGCTTTGTGGGCTTTGTGGCCAATCAGAAGAGCGCCGCGCTGGGGCTGCCCATGGCGCTGCCCTACAGTGTGATCCCGTTGAGCGGAGCCGTGTTTGTGCTTCATGGAATCCGGCATCTGATGGAGCAGCTTCATGGGATGGGGAGGCAGTGAAGTGGTCACGCCCGTCCTCCTCATCAGTCTCGCGCTTCTCTTTGCCATAAACACCCCCATTGCGATCTCCATTGGTGCGGCATCCCTGGGTGGCTTTCTCGTCAAAGGCGAATTTTCCATCCTGATGGTGATCCAGCGTCTGTACGCGGGAGTGGATTCGTTCCCGTTGATGGCGGTGCCGCTCTTCATGCTGGCGGGCTCTCTGATGGAGTCCGGGGGCATTTCTCCGCGTGTCGTGCGGTTTGCCGAAGCGCTGGTCGGCTGGGTGCCCGGGGGACTTGCAGCTGTCTCCGTCGTGTCGGCCATGTTTTTTGCCGGAATATCGGGCTCGGCCGCCGCGGACACGGCGGCGGTCGGATCGCTCCTCATTCCGGAGATGATCCGGCGCGGGTATGACCGGGGCTTCGCCAGCGTGATCCAGGCGTCTGGCGGCTCACTCGGTGTGGTCATTCCCCCCAGCATCCCGATGATCATCTTTGGCTTCCTGACGGGTGCTTCGGTGAGCAAGCTTTTCGTAGCAGGCATTCTGCCTGGCCTTCTGATCGGGCTGAGCTTGGTTAGCGTTTCGATCGTCGTATCGAAGCGCCACGGGTACGGCGGGCTGCAATCCTTTTCCCGGGCTCGGCTTCAAAGCGCGCTCTGGGATGCCAAGTGGGCACTCGGGGCTCCCGTCGTTATCCTTGGAGGCATTTTGGGGGGTGTGTTCACGGCCACGGAGTCTGCGGCGGTGGCGGTTCTCTACGGATCATTCGTGGGACTCGTGGTGCACCGGGAGCTCAAGATCGCCCAACTGCCCCAAATCCTCTTTCGCTCGATGGTTCTCTCCAGTGTCGTCCTCTTCATCATCGCAACGGCATCGGTCTTTAGCTGGCTCATGGCCATCGAGGAAATCCCGGTGAAGATCGCGGAACAGATTCTCGGGCTGTCGGAGAATCCGCTTGTCCTGCTTCTGCTGGTTAATGGGCTGCTTCTCATCGCTGGGACGTTCGTCGAAACGACGGCCGCACTGATTTTGCTGGTACCGGTCCTCCTTTCGCTCTTGCCCAAGCTGGGGATCGACCTCGTTCAGCTGGGGGCCATTGTCGTGATCAATCTTTCCATTGGCATGCTGACACCGCCGCTCGGGATCTGCCTCATCGTGGCATGCGGGCTTGCGGACTGCTCTCTCGAAAGGGCTATTGGAAAGCTTCTTCCCTTTCTCCTGGTCTTGCTGGTGGATCTGGTCGTGATCACCTACTGGGAGCCGATGACGCTGTGGCTGCCGAAACTGCTCTACCCGTAGGGGTGATGACTCTTAGCTTGTACTGACGACGATGATTTTGGTATTAACAAGACCGCTTCCGCGTCGGGCTCGAGCCCATGGGGCGAATGCTGCGGAAGGAAGGCTAAGCGATTGTTATTGATGCTGATTCATTCCAAGAGGGAGCCAAGAAGATGAGATCCAGAATCCTGACGGTGTGTCTGCTGATGCTGGTAGTGATGTGGTCCGCCGCCATCCCGGTCCTGGCGGGCAAGCCGTCGACTCCGGCCAAGCCGGCTGAGGAGGAGACGATCGCGGGAACGGTCGTGAAGTCGGACCAGGGAATCGTGATCGAGGCGGACGATGGGGATTACCTGGTGAAGGGGCCCAAGGTCCAGGAGCTGTCCAAGATGGTCGGCAAGCTCGTTGAAGTGACCGGTGTGATCACGGAGAGCGGCAAGGGCGAGGT
>CALBZH010000477.1 GCA_937889795.1 uncultured Syntrophobacteraceae bacterium
CCCGTCAGCGTCCTTTCCGGTGGAGAAAAGCGCCGTGTGGCCCTGTGCAGGCTCCTGCTGCAGGAGCCCGACATCCTGCTCCTCGACGAGCCCACCAACCACCTGGACGCGGAAACCGTGGCCTGGCTGGAGCAGCATCTGCAGCGCTATGCCGGCACCATCATCGCGGTGACCCACGACCGCTATTTCCTGGACAACGTTGCCGGCTGGATCCTCGAGCTGGACCGCGGTCAGGGAATTCCGTGGCAGGGCAACTACTCGTCGTGGCTCGAACAGAAGCAAGCCCGGCTCAAAAACGAGGAGAAGGCCGAAACCGAGCGCCAGCGCACCCTCGAGCGCGAGCTGGAATGGATCCGCATGTCCCCCAAGGGCAGGCACGCCAAATCCAAGGCGCGCATCAACGCGTACGAGGATCTGCTCAAGCAGGATACGGAGAAATCCATCCAGGAGCTCGAGATCTACATCCCACCCGGACCCCGACTGGGCGACGTGGTGGTCGAGGCCCGGAACGTGACCAAGTCCTACGGCGACAACATCCTCATGGAGGGCATGAGCTTTTCCCTGCCGCCCGGCGGGATCGTTGGCGTGATCGGACCCAACGGTGCCGGCAAGACAACGCTCTTCCGGATGATCACCGGGGAAGAGCAGCCGGATGCGGGATCGTTCCGCATGGGGGACACGGTGAAGCTGGCTTACGTGGAGCAGAGCCGTGACGCCTTGAGCCCGCAGAAGGCCGTGTGGGAAGTCATCAGCGACGGCGAGGACACCATTCAGCTCGGCGATCGGCAGGTCAAAGCCCGCGCGTACGCCGCCCGTTTCAACTTCACGGGAGCCGATCAGCAGAAGAAGGTCGGGCTCCTGTCCGGAGGCGAGCGCAACCGGGTCCACCTCGCGCGCATGCTGAAAGCGGGCGCCAACGTCATCCTGCTCGACGAACCGACCAACGACCTCGACGTGAACACCATGCGGGCACTGGAAGAGGCGCTGTTAAACTTCGCAGGATGCGCCGTGGTGATCAGCCACGACCGATGGTTCCTCGACCGGATCGCAACTCACATCCTGGCCTTCGAGGGGGAAAGCACCGTGGTCTGGTTCGAGGGGAATTACTCGGACTACGAAGCCGATCGCAAACGACGCCTGGGAGCCGCCGCCGACCAGCCGCACCGCATCAAGTACCGGCACCTGACGCGGGCCTGAATCATCGGGCGACCGATTCGAACCGTGTGGATCGTCCGGCTACAATGGTAGCGCCGTCTTCCATGGCGGCGCTACCGTAAGACCTCATTTCGGCATGTCTCTGGCCGGAATCCAGGTCTCCTTTCGGGAGAACCGCTCAGGGTTTCGGATCGCGCAACAGCTCCGCCGTACCTATGGGATCCGACGTATCGAAGCACAGCGCTCGGAGCACGTCCCGCTGCTGGCCGACGTTGAACGCCGGCACCGGGCCGAAGCGCTGCATGATGGAGCCAGTCTCCATCGGCGATTCGTGAATGTGACCATGGAGGCTTGCCACGAGCCGACCGCGCTCCGCCCAGCGCTCGACGAATCGCCTCACCGCGCGGCTTCCCACGTGGATCCCGTTAAGGGTGCGATCCAGTGCCGTACCCCTTGGCGGGCAGTGGCTGACGAATAGGAATCGGGAGACTGCCCATTCAAGGGTTTCCAGACGTGTCGAGAGCGCATCCAGCTCGTCTTCGATCGTTTCCGCGGCCGCATCCAGGCTCACTGCCCTTTCAACGCCATCCGCCGTTATCGAGCCCTCCAACCGCACCCCCAAATCGCTCAGGCCATTTTCGTCCCTGCAATCGGGCTTTTCACGGTCTTTGATACGAAAAGGTGTCGGATTGACGCTCATGTACCCGACAACGGCCAAGTCCGCCCCGATCGGGACGATCTTCATGTGCAGCAGCGAGAAGTCGCGCCCATCCCGTTCCTGCAGCACAGGCAGCGCCGCGGCGATGTCGTCGTTCCCCAGGTCGAGAAAGACACGTGTTTCAGGGCACGTCCGATGAAATGCCTCGACACGGGGAAGCAGCCTATCCCGGACCCAGTTGCAGTGCGGTTGGATGGATTCCTGAATCGACTTGCGCCAGGCAGGAATCAGGTCTCCCCCAAGGATGGCGGCACCCGGGCGAATGAGCTCGGCCAGGCGCAGAAATCGATCCAGATGAGCCGGATGGACGTGCGTGTCCGCGGCAAAAAGCACCTTCACGGCTGTTGACCCGAATAGGAGCGCAACGTCCTCTTCAGCTCGTCCACCACGGGCGGAACCTGCATGTCGTAATTCCGAAAGATCTGCATGGGAAGGACGGCGGGCCTGCTGTAGAAGGTCTCATTGGCGTCGTAGTCGACCTGCAGAGCCGCTCCCTCGACCGAAAGCCCGGCAAAAAGGCCTCGACTCCTGGAATAGGAGAGGATTTCGGCTGAAAACGTCACGTCGGTCTCCGCTGAAGCGTGACGTCCCACCGGACCAGCTGCCACGGACGCGTCGGCCCCCAGGGTAAACTTGCCGCTCGTGATGGCATCCAGACTCCGGATGGTCCTGAAAACAAGAATGATATCCGTAGATTGCGCCCCAATCTGCCAGCCAATGCTCCCACCGATGAGCGTGAAAAAGACCGGGTTGCTCCACCCCTGCGGGTCGGAGCGCACCAGCATGACACCCCCGCCATAGCGCGCCCCCAAGATGAAGCCCGCCTTTAGGAGTCCGGGAAAGATCGCGATACCGTAAGCAGAGCGCAGGAGAGAGTCGGGAATTCCCCCCTCGGGGATGGACATGATTTCGTTCAGCACCTGCATCGATTGGTAGACTTTGGCCGTTTCTTTGTGCTGCGCCTGCGCAGCCGAAGGGTTCAAAACGAGCACACAACCCAAAACCAGAGCTGAAATCTTGAACAATCGACTCATATGACCCATTCCTTTGACAGGGTGTTCGACAGGAGCTCACGGACAGCACACAGAGCGCGTCCACCTGACAAGATAATGACACGAAAAGGATGCGAGTTCAAACCATGTCTCGCACGCTGCCCACAGGCCGCTCCCGGGTGCACCTCACGACCGCTGGTGGTTACCCTTAGCCGAGGTTTCGGGTATCTGGCTTCGGGGGTCAGGGAGAGAGGCAGGAAGCCGGTAAACTGAAAGCTGAAACCAACGGTCTCGAATTGCACGCGCCGTTCTCCCTTTCCGACTCTCCTGCCCCGTTGTTTTCTGCACTGATACTCGGTCAACCCCTACAGATGGCATGGGATTTGGATGGCATCCTTCCCGAGATGATTCTTGGACGGTTGCCGGACAGCCATATGGATGTTACACAGTCAACCGGCACGGCATGCAGGTGAGCAAGCGATAATCCACTGACAGAGAGACAGTTCAAGAGACTCAAGACCTGACCAAGCGCATCCGATAAGTGGTGAGACCTGACGAGCCCGCAAGAAATGGATCACGTGGGGAACGGGATCGAGGTTTCAATTCAAGCGACAGCAGAGCGACCGAGCGAAATGGAAGAAAGGATATCCCGATGTCAACACTGGCCGGCTATTTGTTACTTCTGGGTGTATTGTTCTACTTGGAGGAATGGAGCAGCGAAAATCCGAGCTTCGTGCGCGCGGCCATCTTCGGGGGCGCCGTGATCGAAAGCACCCTCGTGATGGCGTTCGGGGGTTGACGCCCCCACCCCACCAAGGCTGACATCATCGGCCATCGAGAGCCTTTCGCCCTTGACGGCGCTCGTAACCCGGCAGCAAGACAATCCATGAGCCGTGATCGTTCCGAGTAACAAGCGGTGCTCGGAACGATCACGATCAGTAAGAAATTCCCAAGAACAAATTGACAGATTCATTCATGGATTGCCAGCCGCAATATCTCTTCTGATTCTTATAGTTGGCTGCATACTATAAATTTGAATGCGCCGATTAATACACATCATCACAATCAATAACCAATTATGGAGAGGATTATGCAAAAACGATGGCGTCTTGTATGTTTATTGCTTCTTCTTTTTTTCCAGATTATTGCATCACCAGTTCTAGCTGTAGATAACGACCTGATGACTGACATTGACGATGAGGTTGCTGTCACTACTGGAAGATGGATTCGATCTTCATCGCTCATAACGAATGCCTATGGTCACAGTTATCTTTATGCAACGTGCTCTGGAAGTAAGAGCATCACCGCAGAAGCCACATTCGACTCAAGCGCCATCGATATCCTTACTTCTTCTACTGGCACCTATGCCGTCTATGTCCGATTCCCCGTGAATGCCAAGAACACCACGGCTGCGAGCTATCGGATCTACGATGGCCCCGCGACCCAGGTGGGAAGCTGCACGATCAGCCAGAACAGCCGTACCGGAGAATGGGTGTATTGCGATTCCGTTAACCTCACCCAGGGTAACAACGCGATCGTGAAGCTGGGGAACGACTGCGAAGCCAGAAAGGTCGTCGCGGCCGATGCGGTGAGGATCCTCAAGCTATCGTCTGGTCCCCAGGGGCCTCAGGGGGAACAAGGTCCTGTTGGGCCCCAGGGTGAGCAGGGACCGATCGGCGAAACGGGACCGCAAGGACCGGAGGGACCGAAAGGGGACACGGGCGAGCAAGGACCTCAGGGCATCCAGGGAGTGCAGGGAGAACAAGGTCCCCCAGGACCTCCGGGTCCACAAGGGGACACTGGAGCGCAGGGATCGCAAGGCATTCAGGGATTGCCGGGACCGCAAGGAGAGCAAGGTCCCGTGGGGTCCCAGGGTCCTAAGGGAGACCC
>CALBZH010000478.1 GCA_937889795.1 uncultured Syntrophobacteraceae bacterium
ATGTTCTGTCCGATCCTTTGCCGATCCACGACCGCTCAGTAGACGGCAGCAGAATAGAATGCTCGTATTCCTGACGTCATCCCGGCTCAAATTGGGGATCCAGGCCTTTCCAAGAGCAGTGTGAGTTCCGGCTAACAGCATGCCGGAATGACGTTCTTCGGGGTTTGCTCTCTACTCGTGAACATCCTGCAGGACGTGACCTTACCGCCTCTACGAAGAATCGCCAGGCCGGTCCCCCAACCTGGCGATTCTTTCATAGTCCAATTCGGGTCCAAGAGGAACCGCTTATTTCTTGTAGATATCCGTCTTGCTGATGTTCATGAAGCGCAGGGCCTTGCCTTCCTCCCGATAGTAAACCCGGACTTCATCCCCGGCATCCCAGGTGCTGACCGGCAGGCTGAAATACTCCTCGGGCAGGGAGAAGGTGACATAGATCTTCTGACGGCCGGAGTAGATCGAGATGGTCTTCTTGTCTTTGTCCACCACTGGGAATTTCTTCGCTTTGCCTTCTGCCTTGTCGAACACCAGGGGATCGTCTTTCGCCACGTTGTCCCGTTGCTCGATCAGCGTGTAGTCCAGAGTCTTGAGATCCTGAGTTGTCGGGTCAAAGATGGTGATCTTTCTCCCCTTCGTGTCTAAGTTCATCCGACCGCCAGCCTTGGGCTCGGGTCCCATTTCATGGGGATCCGTCGGGTACGTGTAGGCGTGTGGCGGCATGTGGGTGTAATCGGGATTCCCCGGGTCCGCCCGGAAGTCACGGATGATGGTGCATTGCTTCTTGGCCACATCCGCCATGATGACCCGCCCCTGGTCGACCTTGCCGTAGTCTCCGCATCCCACCAGCAGGAGCGGGAGAATCATGAGCACCGTCCAAACCCAGCTTTTTCCTGTTCGCATGGTTCATACTCCCTTATCGATTGCGTCGTTCGATCGCGTGTGAGTCCTTGGGCCATTGGGTTTTCACCCGGCCTGCTTGGCCAGGGCGGCCTTCTTGGCGGCCACTTCCTGCTTGGCACCCTGGACCATCTTGACGAAGATGTAGACGGACATCGCCGCCACGAGGCTCAGGATGAGAGCGGTCGATGTGTTGTCACAGATCGTCTTGATGGAGGGTACGTACGTGGGGACGATCTTCAGGGCGACGGAAATGCCACAGCCGATGACCGCCAAGCCGAAGACGATGCGAATGCCATAACCCTTGATGTACTTGGTGGCAACCGTGCCTACCTGTGCGCCAACCGATGCGCCGATCAGCATGATGATGGCGGCGACGAGCTCGGTACGGCCTTTGTAGGTGTAGGTTGCCGCGCCGTAGAGGCCGGAGATCATGACTTCAAAGAGGTCGGTGCCGACCGCCACGTGGGTCGGGCAGCCAAGGATGTAAATGAGGGAAGGCATGCGGATGAGACCGCCGCCGATACCGAGAATGCCCGCCAGCCAGCCCGTCGCGAAGCTCACCAGGATGGGGAGCCATGCAGAGCAGTAAATGCCTGCCGCGTGGAGGTGAACCATCGGGGGGATCTTGATCTTGTGGAAGGTCTTGTGCCACTCGACGCCCGTCGCCAGCTTGTCCGCTTCCAGACCGGCGGCGGCAAGCTCACGCTCCTTGCGCTTCTTGACGGCCACGTCGTGGAACACCATCCAGGCGATCAGGGACAGAAGGATGAGATACATGACCCGGACGACCTTTTCGACGCTCCCCAAACGCTCGAGCCACATGATCATCTGAGCGCCCACTTCGAAGCCCACGACCGTGCCCACAAGCATGATCATGCCCAGCTTGTAGTCCACGTTGCCGAACTTGCCGTGCCGCATGGTGGAGATGAGCGACTTGCCCGCCATGTGGGCGATGTCCGTCCCGATGGCGAATGCCATGGGGAAGCCGAGAATGTTGAGACCGGGAGTCACCATCCAGGCGCCGCCCATACCGAAGAAGCCGCCGATGATGCCAACGCCGATACCGAGGATGATAAGACCGGGCCAGAAGATCTTAACACCGGCAATGGGCATGAGGATATAGAGCCATTCCATGGAAAACCTCCATTATTCGATTAGATGAGTACAGTCCTATTCAATGAATGAGCAAGGCATTCTACGACTCAGTGCTCCGCAAGCTCTCTCGACTTCAGGTCGATTCCGATGTGCGTCATGATCAGGTCGGCCAGCACTCCGAACACAACTCCAATCAGAGGGATCAGCACAACCGTGAGGACGGTGAACTCCACATAGCTGTTGTTGTAAAGATCGCCCCACCATTTCATGATGCCTTCCAGCTTGCGGGTATCGGCAACAATGACCATCGGCGCGACAGGACCGCCGCCGGCCGCCAAGACCATCTGCGGCAGCATCGCCAGGAAAGCCCCCAATCCAATCACTTTTTTCCAGATTTTACGCATGGTCCCTATCCTCCGTTCCAGTTTCAACCACCTCTCAACCATTCCACACCGAAATATCCACAACATTCGAAAAGGTTCTTCCTCAGCCTCGACAGCCCCTCTTATCGAATCACGGTGACGCTGCACGGTGCGTTCGCAACCACCTTAGCGGCCGTGCTGCCCATGAGCGCCCGCTTGAACCCCGTCACGCCCGTGCTTCCCAGCAGGATCTGGTCGAACTTCCCTTCTTCCGCTTTGCGAATGATGTTGTTGGCGGGAACAATGCCAGCCTCCAGGACACGCTGAATGCTGATTCCTTTCGCATCGAAAATGGCCTTGGCTTTGTCCAGAGCGGCGACCGCCTGCGCCTCCAGCTTGTCCTGGATGTTCAGAGGCATCTCGTCTATATCCTTGGCGTACAGAGCCACCGCCATCAGCGTGATCTGAGCCCCCTCTTTCTCCGCCAGCTCCACCGCCCGTTGCACGGCCTTCATGGAATGCTCCGACCCATCCGTCGCCACCAGCACATTCATAGCCATCTTTTGCCTCCTTCCAATCGTATGAGATTCCCTGCTTTGCGCTATCTGGTGCGAGTCCCCTCCCCCTCACCACGCTTCCGGATTGAGCAAGGGGTGTGCCATGGAGGAGCGGATGCTGTGCACTGCCATAGAGCTAGACGGAATAAGGATTCTGAAGGACTGGAAGGCAGAAATGCGAGAGGAAGTGAAGGACAAAGGTGAAACTATCAGGTGACAGGTGTGTCGCCTGATGGGGGACAGTTATCACGAAGCGCTGACACTCGACGAGACGTAGAGCTCGTCGATTTTCTTGCGGAGGGATTCGACCTTGATGGGCTTCACGATGTGGCCCCAGGCACCGAGCGCCATGGCTCTCTGCACCTGATCCTTTTGATGCAGATACGCGTCGACGATGACGATGGTCTCAGGGGCGATACGCTTGATGCGTTTGAGAAGACTGAAGTCTGCCGCCATGGCTCTTCCGAGGTCCACGAGGACCATGCCGAATCGGATGTCCTTGATCAGGTCGACGGTTTCCTCTTCGGTCGCGGCCTGGTAACACTTGCAGTCCCGACGCGCCTCGAGCGCACGGGCGATAAGCTCACCAACGTCTCGATCCGGATCAAATATCAGAATGTTCTTTCGAAACGTCTCGCTCATCACCAACCCGCTCCATCGAGGCTCCCGTTGACAGTGGTTTCTCCCGCCCGTTCTCGCCCCCTGGTGCGCGAGCCCTACGGCGCGACCGATAACCTTAAGAGCAACGCCTGACAGACAACTGTTCAAGGAGCATGCCACTCCATTCGATGCCGGGCCTACCGTTCAGTCAGTCCATGGATGGAGAGCCCTGGGCAGAAGAATCAGGCGACTCCGCGGTTGCAGATGCGTCGAGCGCATCGTGCTTCACGGGACACTGCCCCGCAAAGAAAGGCAGCCGAATGGTAAACGTTGTCCCTGCCTGCCCCGGAGCTTCGTCCTCCGTTCGGCTGTCGCACTCGATCGTGCCGCCGTAGTTGGAAATGATGCCGTAGCTCACGGACAGGCCTAGTCCCGTTCCATCCCCGACCTTTTTCGTGGTGAAGAACGGGTCGAAGATCTTCTGAAGAAATTCTCGCTTGATACCGCAGCCGGTGTCCGAAACGATCACCTCGGCCCACCCTGCCTTCTTACTTTCCTTGGTGACCACCGTCAGCATGCCCTTTCCTTCCATGGCGTGAATGGCATTGCTCACCAGGTTCAGGATGACCTGCTGAATGCCTCGAGAATCCCCTCTCACCAGAGGCAGGTCCTGATAAAGGGACGTGTTGAGCTGGATGTTGTTCATGGAAAGCGTGTGCTTGACCACCGAGAGGATCGATTCCACGTTCGCATTCAGATCGGAGCATTCCTCCGCTTCCTCGCTGATCCGGGCAAAGCTCAGCAGCCGCTCCACGATGCTTTTGCAGTGGAGTCCGTGCCGTTCAATGATCTTGAGATCATTGTGCTCCATGGTCCCGAGCTCGGTCCGCTCGAGCAGGAGCTCGCAAAAGCCGAGCATAATCCCAAGCGGGTTGTTGATCTCGTGGGCCACGCCGGCGGCCAAGGTTCCGAGGGAGGCCAGCTTTTCCGTGTTGATCAGCTGCTTCTCGAGGCTCTTGCGATCGGTAATGTCCCTGGCGATCCCCAGGATACGGCCCTCCTCGCCGTCGTCTTCCTTCACAGGGATGTATTGGATATTGAACCAGAAGTCCTCGTCCTGCACCCGGAACAGGGCCTCGGTGCGCTCGCCCTTTTTCGACGCCAGCGCGCTTCGGATGAGGGTGAGCTGCTGGTCCGCCTGGTCCCGTGGCAGGAACCGGTACAGGCTATGGCCGACAAGATCTTCCGGGCTCACCCCAAAGAAGCCGGACATATGCTTGTTTGCCGTTCGAAGAACGCCGTCCCGGTCCAGAGTGAAGATGAGATCTTCCGCGGATTCGACCAGGGATCGGTACTTGGCTTCCGAGCGCGCCAGCTCATCCAGGTAGCGTTGGATGTCTTCGGTCTTCTCGGAGACTTCGTGCTCGAGAATTGTGCTCCAGCGCAGCTCGTAGAGCAATACCACGATGGCACCCAGCAGAATGAGCAGCACAAAGGACCCCTGCAGCAGAACTTGCTTCTGGTACACCGTGCTGATGATTCCCTCGATTTCATGCAGGGGGGCGACGACGGCGACCGACCACACGTAGTCCATGAACGGCCCCTGGATGCTGACGGGAGCATACGCGATGAGCTTTTCCATGGGCTCGACCACGTCGCGATGCCAGCCGGAGGAATACGTCCCGATTCCTTCGCGCCCTCGAAGCATCTCATTGCGCTGGATTTCATTGATCTGGGCAAAGGAGATCCCCGGGTTGCGGTTGGACCTGGCCTCAAAGGCATTCTCCCCCACGAAGGCGCTTTCAGGGTGATACAGGAAGCTCCCCGAAGAGTCGATGACCCATCCATACCCCGTCTTCCCCGAACGAATCGGCGGCATGATGTCCTGCAGCAGTCGACTCACGTCCAGGGTGAACCGCAAATAGCCCGCGAACCGGTGACTCGGTCTTGGATGCGCATTGTCCGTGCTGTCTTCGTAGGTGGGGGTGATGAGATCCATGACGAGCTGCTTGCGATCCTTGTTCGGATCTCGAGGTCGAACCACGGTCCCCATGGTTTTTCCCCGATTCCCCACGTCCGCGGCCCAGGACAGATAGGCCCCCGCCTCGTGCTGCACCACACCGAAGAGCTTCATGCCGATTCCCTGGTCATTGGCGACGAGCAGCGTGTTCCCGTCCCGGTCGACGCGCCTGATTTCGAGGACCTTGTCACGGTTGAGGAGCGGCAAGGTAGAGAGCAGCAAGACCTCGTACGCGTCGGGTGCGCAGTATTGAATGGCTGGAAGCGAGTTCAGGAGAATGAGGTCGGAGATGGCGTTTTGAATGGTGGAAGATCGGAAGAGCGTCGTGTAGGGAAAGAGTGTAGATCTCGGTGGT
>CALBZH010000479.1 GCA_937889795.1 uncultured Syntrophobacteraceae bacterium
GAGATATCCACTCGTGACTGGAGTTCAGACGTGTGCTCTTCCGATCTAGAGCACGGACCGATTGCATGTAAGCGCAATCCAGGGCTCGACCGTAGCATCGGTTCTGGGTGTTTTCGAGGACAATCAGGCGTGTGCGGGGAAAGTGAACGTTGTCGGGACGCACCGCGCTTTCAATCTCGTCCAGATCCAGGGTACCGTCGGGACGGTTGCGAAGGGGGCGCGGGTGGACGGATGCGAGGGACGCGATGCCGCCTTGCTCGTAGTTGAAGGTGTGGGAGTTGTCGCCCAGGATCACTTCATCGCCGCGGCCGCAGTGAGTGAGGATGGAAGTCAGGTTCGCCATGGTGCCACTTGCGACGAACAAAGCGGCTTCCTTCCCCAGCGTTTCGGCCGCCAACGCCTCGAGGCGATTCACGGTCGGGTCTTCCCTAAAAACATCGTCCCCCACTTCCGCCTCGGCCATGGCCCGCCGCATCTCCGGCGTGGGCTGTGTCACGGTGTCCGATCTCAGGTCTACCGGGTTTGTCATGTCCTTCTCCGTTTCATTTCAGAATGGCCGGTCTCGGCCGCGTTCTTGATCAACCGAAGCCATTCCTTGCGGATCAATCCGCTGAACGGCCCCACAAGCGTCCAATAGAGACGAAAGCGTCGTCGGCTCCCGGCATCGAGGCAGAGGATCCGCGTTTCCGTCGTGACGCGGACAACCCCCGATCGATTCGGGTCCGGGAGCAGGGCCAGGTTTCCGGCGACCTTCGCGAGCTCCGGCCGTTCGAAGGCGGAAAACAAGTCGGCCGAAACGGTCTGAATCTGGGGAGAAAACGTCCAGAAGCGGCCGATAAGCCCAAAGACGATTTCCTGCGGCGGCTGCTCGGCGAGCAGAGCAAACCCCCATCGACTCATGCCGTCGAGCGTCAGCGCCGTTGAAGGCAGACCCCGCAGACGAAAGAGGGCGCGGGTGATCCACGAGCCCCTCATGTCCAGGAGGCGAGCCGCTGCATACACCTGGTCGACTGGGGCACGAACGTCGATCCGATAGTTCGCCATCGTGTCGTACCGGGGCAAAAACTGGTCGAGCAACATAGGCCGATGGACTCCTTCTGGGTGTCGATGAGCGCATCACGCCCGCACACTTTACAGCAGGAGTAACTTGAATGGCCACGACAATCCTGACGGGGCGATGGGTGCAGTCGCTCACGAGCGGCGAGGGATGAGTCATCTATCAATCCAAGTGTGAGCTTGCATTCCTCCTTTCTCCGTCCCATAATCCAACCAGCCGTCCTATCCTGAACACCCGCATCCTGCCCGTGCCCAGCCGGGAAGCCGGAAAACCCGCGCGAGAAAGCCACAACGGCGGCCATATTCGGTAGATCCGTCACTCAAAACCGGGAGGTCCAGCCATGAAAGCCAAGAGACACCTTTTCAGGTCATCCGTGGTCTTTGCTCTATCCTTCTGTCTGCAGGTTTCCCACGTCTACGGAGGTGAGCAGCCCGTCGCCATCTTCCATGCTTTCGACCAGAGCTTTGGCGACGCGGAAGGGTTTGTTTGTGACCTGGCGGAGCAAGGATATTCACACATCCAGATCCCTCCCACCCAGAAATCGAATCCGGACACGATGTGGTGGGCGCGCTATCAGCCCGTGGATTACCGCATCATCGAAGGAAAAGGGTCCGAAGCCGATTTGAAGCGGCTGATTGACAAGGCTCACAGCTGTAAGGTCAAGGTCATCGCGGACGTGGTCTTCAACCACATGGCCAACCTGACCGACGGGGATGAGCGCGAGGATTTAAAGACGTTTCCGGGCCTTTCGTGGCGAGATTTTCATACAAGCTCGAGGAACCCCGTCACAAGGCCCTGCACGATCACCTATGACGACGGCAATCGGAGCTCGGAGCTGGACTGCTGGCTGGGCGGACTTCCCGATTTGATTCACACTGGCAAGGTCAAGAGGCTGCAGAAAGACCATCTGAAGAAACTGCTCGACCTCGGAATCGATGGCTTCCGGTTCGACGCGGCCAAGCATATGCCTGCGGGAGTGGTCAAGGAATACATCGACTTCATCGATCGGGAGAGTCAGGGAAGGGCCTGGAATTACCTCGAAGTCATCACGGACGGGGATACGAAGCCCGAGGACTACAACGGGATCGCGGCGATCACGGACTTCGAGCTCTATGCGTCGATGAAGAACGCTTTCAGCTACGGCGGGGACCTGCGAGCGCTGCGAATGCCCCAGGCCGTGAACGATAGCCGAAGCGTGACCTTTGGCAGAAACCACGACACCATTCGGGAGCTCAACGTTTTTGCCATCAACCCGTACGACAACGCCACGGATGCCTACCTGGCCACGAGCTACGTGCTGGCCAGAGAAGGGGGAACGCCGCTGGTCCTCAATTGGGACAACGTCGATGCCCCGTTCATCAAGTTCGGAGTGACGTTTCGCGCGATCATGAAACAGCGGCAGGCGGAGGGCCGCAATGTGAAGGAGAACGTCCTCGGCGTCGTCGACTCGCCCACGCTTCTTGTGATCGAGCGAGGGGACGAAGGCTTTTTCGTCGTCAACAAAGCAAGGGACCGGCTGGACCTGCCGACGCTGGACGTGACCCTCACCAGTTTGGACGGTTGCTACCGAGAGCTCCGGAACAACTTCACCGTGGCCGTGGAACGCCGACCGGACGGCAAGAAGTATGTCACGCGATGGGGAGCCTGGAGCCGGGGCGGGATGGAAGTGTATGGGCGTGACGCCCTGTACTTCGTTCGCGAGGCCTTCAGCGCTTGCGAGGGGAACTGACCCTTGTCCTATTCCGTGCATCCCAGGATGGAAAAAATCGGATGCATCCCCATCACTTTTTTACTATGATGCCCCTCTGCTGCGGCGCAGGCAGCTGATTTTCCGGGGAATCCACGCGCGTTCCGCACTGACACGGCTCGAGCTTGCACAGGTTGCTCCCCCTCCCCTCCAGCCTTCCTGGAACTGCCGCATTGATAGCCCTGCTTTCCCAGATCTGCTGCACGTTCCGGGTTGGCGAAGAGCTCTGTTGGATTGATTTGGCCCGAGGATTCCCTCCCGTCGAGGGTTTTCCTCCTGTGTTGGAGTACTTAAACGACATTTGGGACAGGAGGCACGTATGCGAAAGGCAGACAGGTGGGGATGCATTTACGCGTTGACCGTTGCACTGGTGGCGGTGTTGGCGCTTGGCGGGGCTCAGCAGGCCATTGCGGCCGGAAAGGAGGCTAAGATCGGCCTTGCGCTGAGTATGACCGGCGGGGCGGCTGCCTACGGAGCGACTCAGAAGAACGGCGCCCAGTTGGCGATTGATGAGATCAATGCGGCAGCGGGTGCGGAGGGTCCAAAGCTCGTTGCGCTTTTCGACGACGATGCCAGCACGCCGCAACAGGGCGCCAATGTTTACAGCAAGTTCATCAACGCGGACAATGTGTCCGTGATCATCGGCCCGACCCTCAGCAACACCGCCCAGGTGACGAACCGTATTGCTCAGGAAGCGGGTGTGCCGGTCCTCGGGATCAGCAACACGGCCAAAGGCATCACTGACATCGGGGACTTCATCTTCCGCGATTCGCTCACGGAATTCGTGGTCATTCCCAACACCATCCGGATCGCCAAGGAAAAACTGGGAATCAAGAAAGTGGCCGTACTCTACGGCAATGACGACGCCTTCACCAAAGGCGGCTACGATGCTTTCAAGAAGGCGCTGGCCGACGCCCAGATCGAGATCCTGAGCGAGCAGACCTTCGCCAAGGGAGACCGTGATTTTTCGCCGCAGCTCACTCAGATCAAGGCCAAAAACCCCGACGCCATCATCTGCTCGGCTCTCGTCGAAGAGGCTTCGGGGATCGTGAGCCAGGCCCGGCAGCTGGGCATTCCCAAGAGTGTGCGCATCATCGGCGGGAATGGCTTCAACTCCCCCGCTCTGATCAAAAATGCCGGTGAAGCCGCGGAAGGCGTGATGGTGGGTGCGGCCTGGAACGTGACTTCCACGAGCCCCCTCAACAAGAAATTCGTCGAAACGTACACAGCCAAGTATGGCAATCCCCCGGATCAGTTCGCCACTCAAGCCTACGCGGGTGTCTATATCATCCATGAAGCGATCAAGAAGGCCGGCTCGACGGATCGCAAAGCCATTCGCGACGCGCTGAAAGGCATCAAGGATCTCGATACCGTGCTCGGCAAGTTCTCTTTCACCGAGGGCCGCGATGCCGATCATTTGCCTGTGGTTCAGGAAGTGAAAGGCGGCAAATTCGTCGTCTTCGGGGAATAAGCTTTCATGGAGCTCCTGGCACAGCAGCTGATCAACGGGTTGTTCATCGGAAGCGTTTACGGTCTGTTTGCGGTGGGGTACACGCTGGTGTTCGGGGTACTGGACATCCTGAACCTGGCGCACCCCGCCATCTTCACCCTTGGAGGCCTTGTCGCGCTCTGGCTGGTGGAAGGCGCTCACTTCTCCATCTGGGCGGCCTTTCCCAGCGCGGTCCTCTTTGCGGGCCTGTTGGGCCTGATTCTTGACCGGATCGCCTTCTTCCCCATACGCCGTCGCGCGGACAGCAATTTCTCGGGACTCATCTCGAGCATCGCCATGGCGATTCTATTTGAGAGTGCCGCGTTCGCCCTGTTTGGTGCCCGCACGGTCCGTTTTCCAGCCAATACGGTGACCAACAGGGTCTGGCAGGTGGCGGGCGTCACCATCACGTCTCTCCAGGTTGAAATCGTGCTGACGGCCATCCTGTTCATGGTGGGTCTGACCCAACTGCTCAAACGGACGCGGGTGGGGAAGGCCATTCGCGCCGTAGCCGAGAACGACCGGGCGGCCCGGCTTCTTGGCATCCATGTGGATAGGATCATTGCCTTCACGTTCTTCTTGTCGTCCGCCATGGGAGGAGCCGCCGGCATTCTGTTTGGCCTCTATTTCGACGCTCTTTCGCCCGATATGGGACGGTCCATTGAAATCAAGGGGTTGGCCGTGATCATTCTGGGCGGCATGGGGAGCATTCCAGGCGCAATCCTGGGAGGACTGGCGTTCGGACTGACGGAAGTCCTGACGGTCGCCATCACCGGGACCTCGAACCTCCGGGATGCAGTGGCCTTTACCATGCTTTTTGCCATTCTGATCTTCCGCCCGTCGGGCTTTTTGGGACGGCGATCGATGCGGGAGGCGTGACGGAGATGGAATTTGTCACGCACCTTCTTGCCGTTTACGGAAGTCTTCTCAATTTCATCGGGATCCAGTCCCTTCTAGCCTTAAGTCTCTACATTACCCTTTCCGCCGGACAGCTCTCCCTTGGCAACGCCGCGTTCGCTGGAATCGGCGGCTATGTCTCTGGCGTTCTCTCGCTCCACTACGGCCTTTCCTACATTCTGGCCTTGATCGCGGGGTCCGCATCGGCAGGGGTGGTGGCGCTCGTCATTGGACTGCCCGTGCTCAGGCTCCGGGGCGTCTTTCTCGCCATGGCGACCCTCGCCTTCGGTGAGGTCGTTCGCATTGCCGCCGTCAACCTCACCATTACCGGCGGGGCCCAGGGGCTGGTGGGTATTCCCAACAGGACCAAGGGGTGGATGATCTACCTGGTGCTGGCAGTTGTCTGCTATGTCGTGGCACGGCTACGTGGGTCCAGGGTGGGCTGGAGCTTTGCGACTATTCGGGAAGATGAAACGGCCGCGGCGACCCTCGGGATCCACACGACTTATTACAAGACCTTGGCTTTTGTGATGGGGGCCGTTATTGCCGGCTTGGCGGGCGGGATGTACGCGCACCTCACCTTCATCATCTCCCCTGGCGAGTTCGGGTTTTCGGCGGCGGTCCAGCTGCTCATCTATAACATTGTGGGCGGAACACGCACGTGGCCCGGACCAATCCTCGGCACGGTGCTTTTGATCATACTTCCAGAGGTGCTCCGCGGCATCGGAGTTGCGGCCGGAGCACTCCGCATGGCGGTGAACGGACTGGTCTTGCTCCTCGTGATTCTGTTCCTCCCGAACGGATTGGCTTCCCTCTTTCAGGGCGGATCGCGGCAGACGCCGAAGGTGGCTCCCCTGCCAAGAGAGGAGGCCTGATCATGCTTCTGGAAGTCAAGCACGTCACGATGCGCTTTGGAGGCGTTCGGGCGCTGGACGGGATCTCGCTGGGAGTGGAAGTCGGAACGGTCCACGGGCTGATCGGGCCCAATGGGGCCGGGAAGACGACGCTCATCAACATCCTGAGCGGAGTGGCGGCGCCGAGCTCGGGTGAAGTCCGTTTCCTGGACCAGATGATCCAGGGACTGCCCCCCCACCGCATCGCCGCGCTCGGAATGGCCAGGACGTTCCAGAACATCCGCCTTTTTCCGACCATGACATGCCTTGAAAATGTCATCGCCGGGCAGCACCTGGTGGCCGAAAGGCCCTTGCTCCCGCGCTTTCTCTGCCTTCCAGTCGCTGCTCGGAAAGAAAAGGAATATCGTGATCAGGCCATGGAATGCCTCGAGCGCGTCGGCATTGCCGACCAGGCTTCCTTCCTGGCGAGGAATCTTTCCTACGGAGACAGGCGGCGCCTTGAGATCGCGCGCGCGTTGGCGTCCTCGCCGCGCATGCTCCTCCTGGATGAGCCCGTGGCCGGCATGCGCCAGAGAGGGCTCAGGCAGATCGGGGATCTGGTTCGGTCCTTGGCGGAGGAGGGCATGACAGTGCTTCTTATCGAGCACAACATGGGTTTTGTCATGGATCTCTGCTCACGGATCACCGTTTTGAGCTTCGGTCGCACCATCACAACGGGTACGCCGGCCGAGGTGGGAGAGCATCCCGAAGTCATCGAGGCCTATCTGGGAGGGCAGGAGAATCATGCTTGAGGTGGTTGATCTCACGGTCGCATACGGCCCTGTGGAAGCGGTGCGCGACCTTTCCTTCAAGGTCAGGAAGGGATCAGTGGTGACGCTCATCGGGCCCAACGGCGCCGGTAAGACGACGACCCTCAACGCGTTGAGCGGGCTCCTGCCCGTGCGCGACGGGAAAATCTTGCTCCGCGGTCGGGACATCACCCGCATGGGGTCTCACCGACGGGTTTCCGAAGGGATCGTCCAAGTCCCGGAAGGCCGGCAAGTGCTGGCCGGAATGACCGTGCACGAAAACCTCGAGCTGGGGGGATACCGGAGGCCGCAGGCAGAAGTCGGGGCTGATATTGCGCGTATGGAAGAACGATTTCCGATCCTGGGGGAGCGGAGACACGCGCTCGCAGGGACGCTCTCGGGAGGTGAGCAGCAGATGCTGGCCATCGCTCGCGGCCTCATGGCCCTGCCGCGGCTCCTGCTACTCGACGAACCGTCCCTCGGCTTGGCCCCCAAGCTCGTCCAGGAGATTTTCCGCATCGTCCGGGAGCTGCGAGACAACGGTCAGACTATCCTCCTGGTCGAGCAGAACGCCCGCCAGGCCTTGGCTGTGTCCAATTACGCCTACGTGATGGAAAGTGGCAAGGTGGTCTTGGAAGGGCCTGCGGAAGACCTGCGCTCAGACCCCGCCGTAATCCGAACCTACCTCGGTCAGCCTACCGGAAGGTCTTAAATGACCATGGGCATGATCAGCCCCAGATAACCGGGGTCGTCAGGCCCTACAAACACGCCTCCATGATACTGGTCCACCCATTCGAAACGAACTTCAGCGCTCTCCATCGCCTGCAGTGCGTCCAGCACATAGCGAAGGTTGAAGGCAATCGAAAAAGGCTCTCCCGTGTAGGTGATGTCCACACTGTCGGTTGCCTGACCAAGCTCCGGATTGCCCGATTCCAGCTCCAGGCTGTTCTCCGTAATGTGGAAGCGCACGTGGCGCCATCTCTGGTCCGTCAGAATTCCCACCCGCTTGAGGGCTGCAAAAAGAGGATCCGTCTCGACAGCAAAAAAATGCGGACGCTCCTCGGGAATGATGAGCTGATATTCAGGAAACTCGCCCTCCAGCAGCTGAACACTCATCAGCGTATCCTGAGTCTGTACAATGAGGGCGTTTTCGTGGATTCCCCAAAACACACTCTCGCTCTTCTCCTCCTTCTCGAGGATTCTCAGGATCTCCTGGGCTCCCTTTCTTGGAATGATGATGCCACCGTTAAAGCTCAATCCCTGAAATGACCCCGATGGGACTTCGTAAAGCGAGAGTCGATGTCCGTCCGAGGACACGAAGCGAATCGCATCCGGCTCCTGGAAATGGCAGAAGACGCCCGGCATGCTGAACGGATCGTCATCGAGTGGAATACCATACTGCGTTTTTGCCAGACATTTGCGGAGCAGAGACGGGTCACAGGGGGACAGCGTGATTCCAGGAAAGAAGTTCACAAAAGGAAAGTCGTCCGCGGGGATCGTCGCCAGCTCGAATCGAGAGCGCCCTGCCATGATGATCAGACGGTTTCCCGGGGCTTCCTGCAGTTGCACGAGCTCATGAGGAAGCTCGCGCACAATTTCTACGAGTTTTTTTGCAGAGACAGTCAAACGACCGGGCTCTTCGACTGTTGCTCCCATCTTGGTCCACAAGCTGAGCTCGAGATCGGTCGCTGTGAATTCAACTTCCTGGGAGGGTTCTGTTGCGTCGATCAGGACATTGGAGAGGATCGGCATGTGCACTTTTCTATCCGCAGCTCCATGGACTTTTTGGAGAACCTGGGTCAGGAGAGCTCTTGGAACCTGGACTTTCATCGTTTGTTCCTTTGTGAGGTTATCCGGGCGGGAGACCGAGCCATCCCAAATTATTTGTCAAACAAATTCAAATTGGTAGTCATCTTAATAAGGGGTTGCGAAATTGTCAAAAAGAAGATCAAGCGCTCGGAAAGACAATGAAAATCATTTCACATAAAATGGGTGGTCTTTTGGGGGATGTTGCTTGAGGTGAATGGAAGCAAAGGAAGTTGACAAGTTTTCAACAGAATCGTTACGGGTTTGTGACAGCCTCCCAACAGGCGCTACATCGGCAACCACAAATGGCAAATCCTGGCGCCCCGAGAAGACATTCTCCTTGACAAGATTGGGCGACTCAAGTAGGTTTGGCGCGTATGTGAAAAAAGTATCGTTCCCTGAATGCGGCGAAACGATTTGAACAACGCCTGTAGAGTCTCCATCACGTCTTCTTGTTTGGCTTCATCAAGCTCCCTGTCTGCCGGTCGATGTTCAAACCTTTTTTGACCGAATTCGCCGGAGGAGGTGAAAGACACCGAGATGCCCAAGGCCCGTGTGCCTTAAGGTGAAGCAAAATCAAGGCCAAGATACTTGTCGTTCTCCCGGAGCGGCGAATAGGGGAGAGCAGGGCGCCCGGCGTCCTGTGCCGTCGGCGTAAGGGTGAGCATAGGCCGTTTTCGGAGCTGAAAGCGGTGGGATCGAGTCGCATGGATCAAACTATCTAACCAAAGGGGGAGGATCAAGATGCCCTACAACGCAGTGGAAATGAAGGACTGGCAGATTTCCGAGGCAGCAGAGAAGAACATGCCCACTCCA
>CALBZH010000480.1 GCA_937889795.1 uncultured Syntrophobacteraceae bacterium
TTTTTTTTTTAATGATACGGCGCCCACCGAGATCTACACCCTTTCCCTACACGACGCTCTTCCGATCTCCTCTAGCGCTCAATAGCCTCTTTAGGTGGGGAAGACAATACCGTTTGGAATCGAATCGTCATCGTGGGACCTCAGGCAGTGGGAAGTCGGGGGGTGGGGTGGAGCAGGCGCGGTGCTGTGTCCCGCGCGGATGAAAAAAGAAAGGCCCGGGAGATGTGATCTCCCGGGCCCAAATCCTGGATGCTAGGCTATGCCAAGGTGCGTTCAGGAAAAACTAGAACGTCCACTGGAGGCGAGCACCAAGCTCAAGGGCATCCTGATCATCGGGACTCAGGCTGTAAGCTTCGCCAGAAAGCAGGTAGGCACCGACCAGGTCAAGCATCAGGCCGTCTACGATCTTCTGGCTGATGACCAAGTCAAACTCATGACCAATTTCGCTGCCGAAGGTCAGGTCCTTGTTGGTCAGGTTCTGAGGACCAAAGTACTGGTTGAGGAAATCCTGCTGATTCACGAAGTCACCCGGGCGCTTCGGACCGCTCACGACATCTTCGGCCGTGCCAAAGTACCAGTACGAGAAGGAGATCTTGGTGGTGGGAAGAGCTTGCCAGGCAGCGCCAGCCGTGATCGTCCACAGGTTGGAAGGCATGCCGTAGCCGTGCCACTGCAGATCCTCGTGCGAAGGTGCCACGTTGTCGAGGATGCCGCCACCGATGATTTCCGAGAAGTACTTGGTGGTGTCAAGCGCGTAGGTGAAAGCGTGCATGTCACCGGTCTTCTTGTACTGACCGACTCCGTTGATCTTGAAGCTGTCCTCGATGTCCTGGGAGCCCGTGGTGTAGAAGCCGCCCAGATTGAGGGTGAAGGGACCGCAGTAATAATTGACGCCGGCGTCCACCATCCAGCCCAGGTAATCAAAATCCCTGGTCATGTGGTTGAGGATACGACCCGTGCCGTCGTTGTTGAAAGCGACAAAACTCGCGGACCCGAAGTTCTTGATGAAGGTCAGGTAAGCGGCCAGATTTTCCGTTTTGTAGCGGACGTCAAAGCCAAGGTTGTAGAGTTGATTGTCTGTCGTCATGTAGCGGTTGAACCCACCCGCCGCATTAGCAAGATACCTGCGGAAATAGTTGCTGGGGGTAGTAATGTCGATGGGAGCGATCGACCCATGCCCATGCTTAGTGGCATCCTGAACGGTAACTGCCGGCAGCTGGTTGACCGCATCGATTGGCGACGTGATCAGCGTCTGCGGATCGGCACTGGCATTGTTGTCATTAGCCCACTGGGCCACGCCAACGACGGACGCCGACCAAGGCCCACAGACGTAATCAACCACCAAAAAGAGATCGTCGATGTTGTCGTTCTCTTGGAAGACATCATCGTTACGCCCAGCGATGTAGCCGATGCTGGCCTTGAGGCTGTCATTGAACTTGAAGGTCAGATTGGCGGACGAAAAATCGTCATCGATCATCCAGGAGTTCAGAAGATTGATGCCCTGGACGCCGACTTTCGCATTGATGGGCATGGCGCCGTTGGGGATGTTGAAGTCGATGTAGGAGTTCTTCACGACCACATCGCCCCGGTCAGCACCAACACGGCCAGAGGTGGCGCTGTTGCCCCAGATTTCGTTCCATTCCAACCTGGTGACCAGCTTGAGGTTTTCGCTCGCTGTGAAAATGAAATAAAGCCTCGTACGCTGATCGAAACGATTGAGGCTTTCTTCGGTCCAGTCGATCGCGCCACTGGTGGCCAAAGAGCCATTGCCGTAGCCGTAAGCAAAATCGTTCTGCGAAATGACACGAGCGCGGAACAAGCCGCCATAGCTGAATTCCACCTTGGCGGAAGCCGGCACGGCGATGGCCACCATCGCCAGAACCGCAATTGCAACCACGAAATACTTTTTCATCTCTTTCCTCCTCATCAGCTAACCAATCGGTGACTCTTTCCTATGATTTGATCGTTTGCCCCTATGACTTGCACCTGGTCTGACCACCTCCTCTCAGAATTCTGACGGTTAACGGATAAGCCCCTTTTACACTTGTAAAGCTGTCTACATCAGCCTCCGAGATCGAGTCAAGAAAAAAGTGAACGAAACGAATTCAGATTGGAGTTCCCAAATCTCGACGAGATGGGGTATGGTTGCCGTGCCCGCGGTGAGGATGAGAGTAGGAGCAGGGGCTCAGCCCATGACGCTTTCCGGCGCCATAGAGGGGCCAGGCCGCTGTCCACGCTCATCTCGCGGTGCACAGGTGTCAGTTTGTCAGGGATCAACCAGCCAGAGCAACTTGCATCTCAGGAGGAATCATAGTCCCATGAAGGCAAATCCCATCAAGTGTTTTCTGATCGTTTTCTCGTTTGTTCTCGTTTTTGGCGGCAATCCCGCCGCATGGGTCTGGGCGGCTGAGGCCGGACCTGCGCGGGTCGCCGTTCTGCCTTTTAATATGCACACACCGAGCCAACTTCATTATCTCCAAGACGGTATTCGCGACATGTTGACCTCGAGATTGTCGGCGCAAGGCAAAGTGCAGGTCCTGGACGCTACGAGCGTTCAGCAAGCCTTGGGGACCGTGAAGGGGGACATTGCCGCCGCGGATGCCATGCGTGTGGGCAAGGCACTGCGCGCCGACTATGTTCTCTATGGCAGCGCAACGTCACTTGGGCAGGCCATCAGTATCGACGCGAAGATGGCTCCCGTGGCCGGCGACAAGGAGCCCTTGAGCCTGTACGCTCAGACGAAGGGGTTGGACGATGTGATCCCGAAGATCAATCAGTTTGCTTTGGAGATCAATCAGAAGGTATTCGGTCGAGCCGGGGACAGCAAGACGGCGAGCGCGGATGAAGAAGCCATGACGAATCGCAATCCCGAGCTGCTGTTGCCGGGTACTGCCATGGCGAATAAGGACCGGATTTCATACATCAACCCCAACTTTGTAGAAATCACCCCGGAAGCGGCGTTGAGACAAGGTGGCGTTTGGCGGAGTCAGACATTCAATGGCGGTATGGTTGGAATGGATATCGGGGATGTCGACGGGGACGGCAAGTTGGAAATGGTCACCGTGGCTCAGGAGAAAGTGACGGTTTTCCGTCGGGAGTCCAACGGGTTGAGGGTGATCGGCTCTTACACGGGCAGTGCGACGGACAGCTTCATCTGGGTAACCTTGGTGGACACCAACCGGGATCGCGTGCCAGAGATTTATGTCGTGAATTTGAAGAAGAAAAACAGGGTCGGTGCGCAATATGGTGAGGCGATGCAGGGGGATCGTGGGTTTACCGAGGATGTTTACACCCTCTGCCTGTCGCTCAGCAGCGGCACTCTGCAGCCGGTTGGAAAGCCGGTTCCCTATTTCGTGAATGGAGTGGAATTCCCTGGGCGAGGGAAAGTGCTCCTTGGGCAAAAGAAGGGTCCGCCGACGGAGGGGCCTTTCATGTCTCAGATTGTGGAGATGCAGCTGATTGGGAGCCAGTTAACGCCCGGCACGACTGTGCTGCTGCCGTCTCGCTGCAACGTCTTCAACTTCGCCGTGGCGGACATCAACAATGACCGTGCCAACGAATACCTCGTGATCGACCGGTCCAACGCGCTCCTCGTTCTGAGCAATTCCGGTGAGCAATTGTGGAAGAGTGAGAACATCTTTTGCGCAACGACCAATGCTTTCGAGGGGAAAGTCATCGATCGGCGTTATAATCATGTCGAGAATTATGCCATTCCCTGCCCAATTCTGATCACTGATCTCAACAAGGATGGAATCCCCGAGATCGTGCTCAACCGGAACACGGACACGACGGCATTGCTGATGCCGCAGGGGATGCAATATTGGGATAGGGGAGAGATCGTTTCTCTCTCCTGGGATCAGGCAAGCCTGGTGGAGAACTGGAAGACCAAAGAGCTGAGCGGCATGACCACTAGTCTGCGCGTCGCGGACCTGAGTAACGATGGTACTCCCGAGCTGGTGGTCAGCCTGGTTCTCGCAAAGGACTTCTTGAAGCTGTGGGAGTCCAAGAGCACGATTCTAAGCTATGACCTGAACGTCGGTCAGTCAAAAGCGGATATGAAAGCTTCGATGAAGGAAGAAGCCGGGGAAGAGATCAAGAAAGAGACCAAGAGAGGGGCCAAGAAAAAGAAGTAATCCGCAAGGTTCGCGGCTGCCATTCCCGCATGGTTTGATGGAATGCGGGAATGGCAAGCCGGACTGCCAGGGATAGATCGTCCTCTACGGACTAGGCCATTCGTGGCCGGTGCCTACAGCTCATAATCGCCGTCCATATCCAGGATGTACTCCCGGTCCCGCTCACCCGCGCGGACGGTGAAGGTCCCGTTGCCCTTGATCGTGGACAGCTTGCCCATGCCCTTGTAGATCTTCCACGTTCCCGTGGTGAGCTTGGTGCTCATGTCACGATTGCCTTCGTATACACTACAGATCGACCCTTCCTGGAAATTGGTGATCGCGTAGCCTTTCATATAGCCGGCCCCGCGGGTCCTGTCGTGGAACGTCACGCTGCGTCGGGAAACGAACTGACCGGCGATCCCCACTTGATACTCCAGCGGCTCCCCTTCCATTTCCACCAACATGAGGGCGTGGTCGAACTCGTCATGGACGTAGAGCATTTCGCGGCGCGTCACCATGAGACGATACGTTGCCTTTCTCTTCATACCATCCTCCTTTGATCGTGTCGGTGCCAAGGTTGCTTTGCCGTAGAGCCCTGAAGAAACGAGCCACCCGATTATGGTGTGTCGAATTGAGGCCGTTTTTAGCACAGATTTCACGCGGAGGATACGGGAAAGTGTCAGTCAACCCAACGCAGTCAGTGTTGACAAGGGTCTAACGTTTCGTTAACCTCACGGGCAAATGCAGTTGACAAATCAACCCGACGGCAGCTCGCCTAGAGTCGGGAAGGGGGATCCCCTCGCTGCCTTGGCGCCAGCGGGAGGCCCCCAGAGGGAACGCTTGCTTGAAGGAGGTTTCTCCGGTTGCAGCCAGATGATTTGAGAATGAGCGTCTACGCGTCACTGATGGCGTCCCTCATTGCCGTGGGCGCGTATCTCATGGTGCCGTTGGGACCTGTTCCCGTGGTTTTGCAGAATCTTTTCGTCCTCCTCGCCGGATTGCTTCTGGGCGGTCGCTGGGGCTTGGTCAGCGTGGGAATCTACCTGCTGGTCGGCGCAATGGGGCTTCCGGTGTTCGCAGAGGGCAAAGGCGGGATTGCGCATCTTGTGGGACCTCGAGGCGGTTACCTTTTCGGCTTCGCCGCCGCGGCTTACGTGGCCGGGATGCTGAGCGAGCGTGGCCGATCCAGGATGCGTGTCGACGTCGTCGCGGTGGCGATCGGAACGCTCATGGTCTATGCCTGTGGGATTCCCTGGCTGAAGATGCAGACAGGCATGAGCTGGCAGAAGGCCCTGACGGTCGGCATGATCCCCTTTCTCGTTCCGGATGCCGTCAAAGCTGCGGCCGCTGTCGTGTTGGCCAAGACTCTTAGACCGTTGCTGAGGCGGAAGTTGGGGGTCGCGTCATGATTGAGATTCGCGATCTCCGGTACACTTATCCCGATGGTAGCATCGGGCTGAACGGGGTCTCTCTTGTCATTCCCGATGGGGAGCTCCTGGTCTTATGCGGACCCAATGGGAGCGGCAAGACCACGCTTGCTCGCCACTTGAACGGTCTATTGCGGCCGCAGTCGGGAAGCGTGCTGGTGGACGGATGCGATGTGGCACGCAATGGGCGGGAAGCCGCTCGCCGTGTGGGGATGGTCTTCCAGGACGCCGACAGCCAGATCATCGGGGATACGGTCTGGGAGGATGTGGCTTTCGGACCGGAGAACATGGGATGCCCGCCAGCCGAGGTTCACGATCGCGCTGCCGCGGCCCTGAAGGGTCTTGGAATCGAACACCTGGGGTCGAGACCCTGCGAATTGCTGTCCGGTGGGGAGAAACGCCGCGTTGCGATCGCGGGAGTCGTGGCCATGAGGCCCCAGACAATCCTGTTCGACGAGCCCTTTGCCAATCTCGACTTTGCCGGTGTGCGTCAGACCTTGGAACATCTGATTGCGCTGCATGGGGACGGCCACACCGTGATTGTCACAACGCATGATGTGGAAAAGATTGCGGTGCATGCGGACCGCCTGGCCGTTCTCCAGGCGGGTCGTCTCGTCGCTCTGGGACCGCCTGCCGACATCGCTCCTCGTCTTGGGGAATTTGGGCTGAGACCGCCTTGCTACTGCCTTCTGGGAGGGAAGCCGCTTTCATGGCTCGAGGAATAAGCTTCCGCTATCTACCCGGGGGATCAATCCTGCACCGGTGGGATGCTCGGTGCAAACTGGTCGCCCTCTGTGGCGTCACAACCATTCTGGTGCATGGCGCTGGAGGGGTACTGGGTCTTTTCTCGGGAATTCTGCTTGTGGGGATGTGGGTCTCGAACCTGCCGTGTCGGCTGTTGCTCAGAAATCTTCGAGGGTGGGTCGTTCTGATGACGGTCGTCTTTGCGGCTCAGGCATTGGACATGGGTGAGCAGGCGATGCGTCTGGTCAGCTGGCTTCCGGTCTCGTGGGTAAGCTTCGATGCAGCCCTGCTGTCGGTGTGGCGACTGGCGCTCATACTTGCCTATTCCGCCCTCTTTTCGCTGGTGACACGTGCGCGGGATGTGCAGGAAGCGCTGCTATGGCTATTGAGACCGTTCCCTTTCCTTCCGGCCCGACGCATTGCCCTGATGATGGGGCTTGTCATGCGATTCCTCCCTTCAACCCTTGACGCAGTTGAGGAAGTCAAGCTGGCCAATCGTTCCAGGCTTGGGGACCAGGTACGAAACCCCTTGAAGCGGATCAAACATCTCGCGATCCCCGTGCTGCGACGAGCCTTGGGGCGAGCGGACGAGCTTGCCGTAGCGCTGGTGGCGCGGGGCTATCGGGAGGACCTCAAGTCTGTCATCCCCCCGATTCCCCTGCTCCACACGGCTCCAGTCGCACTGCTGCTGGTGATGGCTCCGTTCGCGGAAGAGCTTTCAGGATTTTTGCTGACCGGAAGCCAGGAGGGTCTGGATCTCCTCCTCAACTTTCTTCAGAGGATCTGACCCAACCTCAACGCATTCGACACCGTTCCCCTGGTCCACCCAAACCTGCATGACCCGCGAGCCTCCCAGTGCTGATTTCTCCCAGACGAGGCTTGTCGTCTTCCCTCCCGCATCGATCTCGATCTGGGCGTACGGTTTCTCGGGCTTGTCTGGCGGTGACGCTAATTTCTTGGAATATTCCGCCTGTTGCAGCTCCCATAGGAACGAATTGACTCGCCAGGATTCCTTGGGCTCGCGGACTTCTCCGTCGCCGATCTTGAGACGCCACTTGTTCGCCTCGATGTTCGCGAGGCTGCCCGTCGTATCCCCTACCCCCCACCGGACTTCCTTCACTTCCGAGCTCCTTGCTGAAACGAGGGAGCGGTCCTCTAGGGCGGAAAGCTCTTTGGGAATTTCTTTGAAAACGTTCGAGTCCACTTGGACGACACCGGCGAGCTCTGAGCTCATGGCGTTGACGGTTTTCTCCTTGGCGTTCTCGGGAGGGTGGGCAAGCTTGAGCTCCACCGAACGGTCACCGCCAAGCCCAATCCTGACCTGGACTTGGGGAGGTTGCAGTCCGACTTTGGAAAGGTCCGGTTGGGCTGGCTGGTCATCCAGGAAATTTTGGGCTCGGAGAAACTGGAGCTGTTGTAGAATGTTCTCAACTTTACTGGATTTAATCTTCAGGGTCGGTTGGTCGGGCGATTGCCAGGCTCCTTGTTGCTCACCCTCGTCGCTTCGCTGCACCTGGAAGGTGGCGCCTCCGTCCCAGGAGACGGTCACCTTCTGAGCCTGGTCCGCTTGGAATGTGAACAGAGCGCGACGCCTCAGCTCGTTCAGCCCCTTGTTGAGAAGCGACCAGTTGGACTCGTTGATGAGATAGACACTTCCCTTTCCGACCTGGGCATAATAACCGCGGCTCACCGCGTTCTTATCACCCACGGTGAGCTCATGCCACTGCCCGGAGACGAGAAAACGAATCTTCAGACCTGGATCATCCAGCCCGTAGGCTTTGAGGTCCTGGACTGTGTCCCCCACCTTGGCCTCGCTGCTCAGGGCGGACAGCGCACGGACAAGGGAATCGACGGAGCTTTTCTCGACGTCCGTTGCCAGTGGCTGGGTGACGTGCCAGTCTTCCTTCTTTTCGATCACAACCGGTTTCTGACCTTTCTGCATGAGCTCAACGGCCTGGATGTCATCGCTTTTCACCTGGTAAAGCCGTTTAGCTTCACGTTCCGCGGTTTCCTGCTTCTCTTTTCGGACAACCTCGAAGTAGTAAAAATACCCTCCGATAAGAGCCAGAACGACGAAGTAGATCAGAGAGCGGCGCCACGTCATCGCTGTCTCCTCCGCACGCGGTAGACACAGAGCCCACTTCCCACGACCAGGAGCGGGACAAGGACCATTACGGTCCAGAAGAGGACCGTACCCTGGGATTGTGTCATCATCATCGGTCGTCCTTCCTTTTCCTTACGGCTGATGGTGATGAGGTTTTCCTCCTCGGCCAAGAAATTCACCATATTGAGGAACAGGTCGCCGTTGCCGGAGAGACCAAAGTTCGTGTTGTTGGCGAAATCGGAATCTCCGACGACGAGAAGATACGCCTTCTTTCCCGACGATTCCGCTGGAGCCTCTTCTTTGGGAGGAGACAGCTTATCCTCAGCTTTTGGCGTGTCTTGTGGCTTGTTGGATGAGACGTCGATTTCGGCCAGAGTGGCAATGGGAACCGGTCCCGCGATGTCCTGCTTTTCGTCGAAGGCCGCCTCGCCCTGCTTCAACACCGTGAGGTTGGTCTCTCCCCAGGCATTGGGAGAGGTGGACGCAATGGCCTCCACGTGGACCCCTTGGGGAACCTCCTTGGCGGGAGAGATCGACCGAGCTTCGGGGAAAAACGTTGCGACATTGGATTCCTGGAAGTCTCGCGTGATCTTGTGGGGCGCATATTCCAGAACCACGGGAGTCAGGTAGCTCGCCCCGAACAGTCGGCTGAGCTTGTCGACGACCACATCATTGTCAATCTGGATGCCGTAGCGTTTGGCCAGGTCTCCCAGGCCCGCGTCCACGTAAGGATCCAGAAGCAGCATCAGCTTCCCGCCGCTTTTGAGGTGGGCTTCGAGGGTTGCGACTTCTTCCGGAAAAAGGCTCTTCTTGGGTCCTGCGATGATGAGGACGGCGGCGTCCTGCGGGACCTGAGGCTGTTGAAGGAGGTTCAGCTCCGCAATCTGGTAGTTTTCTTTTTGGAGGGAGGAGCTGGTGCTCGAGTAACCCGTTTGCTCCGCGTTCTTGAACGAGTGCTCTCCGTGCCCCACCAGAAAATAGACTTTCTTCTGCTCCGGACGCATCAGCTTGAGGATTCCGTTGGTGATGCTTTCCTCGTCCACCGTTTGAACCATCTGTTTTCGGTCAAAGCCTTCAAGCACCAGAGTCCCATGGGTGCGAACATCGTATTTGCGAACCTCTTCGGGGTAAAGAACGGGGTCCACGAATTCGAACGTGAAGTCCTTGTCATAGTAGTGGTAAGTCTCGAGCAGGTCATTGGCCCGGGACCGGTCCGGCGCCGCAGTCTGGAAGAAGGCCTTGACGGAAACGGGCGTGCTCAGAGATTGCAGGATGTTACGTGTCTGCTCGGACAGCGTGTAACGACCGGTTTCACTCAAGTCCACCCGCCACGAATGGCGTTCTGAGATCAAGGCAACGAAGACCAGGATTCCAACGAAGAAGACCGTCGCGATGGCAGAGCTCGATCCATAGGTCCAGGATCTTCGGCTCCGACTTTTTTGATCCATTGTCTGACTCCTTCCGTTTCCGTTCCTATCCGCGCCAGCGGTACGATTCCATCTGTCTCAGGGTGAGAAAAAGGCAGAGGAGCATGAAAAGGAGGTAGTAGATGAAGTCTCGGGAGTCTAGAACCCCTTTGGCGAAGCTGTCGAAGTGCTTGATAATCGATAGATAATCGACAAGATTTCCTGCCGCCGGTCCCACCAGGTTCTTCGTCCAGCCGATGACCCAGAACATGAGGAGCGCGCCGAAGGAGAGCACTGCAGCGATGATCTGATTCTGGGTGACCGAGGACGTGAAAACCCCGAGGGATAGGAAGGCACTCCCAAGCAGGAAGATGCCGAGATAGCCGCACAGAATCGTCTCCCAGCTTGGCTGGCTGAAGGTGGCGAGCAGGAGGATGCCGGGAAAGGTTCCGATCAGGATGACCGCCAAAGCGGTCGCGGCGGCGAGAAACTTGGCAAGAATGGTTGCTGTGTCAGAAATGGGGTAGGTGAGCAGCAGTTCGATCGTTCCCGTCTTGCGCTCCTCGGCATACAGACGCATGGTGAGAAGCGGTGAAATCAGGAGCAGCACGATGCTCATGTCCATGAGAAAGGGGCGGATGATCATGTCGGATACGTTCATCTGCTTGGCGAGCATCGGGTTTTGGCTGGCTTCAAAGCTCTGGAAGTTGAAGAACGCCACGGCCGTGTAGAAGAAGTAGCCCGATATGACCAGGAAGGTAAACGCCACCACGTAGAAAACCGGTGACGCGAACAGACTGTACAATTCTTTTCGGTAGACCGGACTGAAACCCTTCATGATTCGGATTCCTCCTGTGCTCCTTCTGCGGTTTCCTCTGTCACCAACTGCATGAAAATGTCTTCCAGACTCAGGTCTCTCACTTTAAGCTCGAGCAGGTCCATGCCCTGTTCCACGACCAGGCGGGCCAAGACCGGTCGCAATTCGTGGGACCGGTCCGTCTCGACCAACAGCCGATTTCCCCCGTCGTCTCCAGCTGAGACGGATTGGACGCCGTCGAGGCTGCGCAGGGACGCGGCCAGCTCAGAGCCTCGACTTGCCACCTCGAGCACGATCTGGGCGGATTTCTGCAGTTGGTGCGTCAGGTTTTCCGGGGAGTCCGTAGCGATAATCTGGCCCTTGTTAATGATCATGACCCGCTGGCAGATTTGGGCCACTTCGGGAAGGATATGGCTGCTGAGAAGCACGGTATGCTTTTCGCGAAGGTCCTGAATCAGGCGGCGTATTTCGATGATTTGTGTCGGATCCAGCCCGATGGTCGGCTCATCGAGAATCAGTACGGACGGGTTTCCCAGCAGGGCCTGTGCCAGACCAACCCGCTGCTTGTAGCCCTTTGAGAGATGGCCGATGATCCGGTGGGCAACCTTTTCAAGCCCGCAAACGGCAATGACGCGCTGTACTTCCCTGAGATGCTCCTTGGACTCCACTCCTTTTGCCCCAGCCGCAAAACGAAGGAAGCGGGAAACGGTGAGATCGACATAAAGAGGCACGTTTTCGGGAAGATACCCGACTTTGCGGCGTACCTGAAGAGACTGCTCAAAACAATCCAACCCATCGATGCGTGCCGCGCCAGTTGTGGGCGGCATGTAGCAGGTCAGAATACGCATGGTGGTCGACTTCCCCGCGCCGTTGGGGCCGAGAAATCCCACGACCTCGCCTTTCTGGACTTGGAAGCTCACGTCTCGTATGGCGGCGAGGGGACCGTAGAACTTAGTAAGACCTTCTGTTTCGATCATAGACCCTCATTCCTTTCTCCGCATTGACTCTGGGAAAACTCCAAATCGCCGGAGGCATCCCCCCAACGAAAGAAGCGCAATGCATACAGCGGCAGGAATCGGTGACAAACCCCTGTCTCGGCATGATTGCGCCCAATTGGCTTTGCCTGCGTCGTTTCTTGGATCTCTATCAAGGTGCGTACAGGTGCAGGGGGCGGTTTTCCTTGACCGTTTTGGTCCCCACGGACGTGGCGCACGCCTGACACAGATACTCGTAGAGCTCGCCGTCGGGCAGGACAAGCAGCAATCGACTTCTCACCGGCATCGCCCTCTTGCATCGGGGGCAGTAGAGAGCCGACGCCGAGAAATCCTCATACTGTCCGATGGATGGGCCGTGACCTCTGGATGTACGCACAGGGTAGGCTCCTATTATTCAAAGGCTCAGACGGCACATATCAATGGGATGCCCTTGTCATGCTGTCGCCGTCCCCCTCCTTTTCCTTGCTCTTTCGCCAGTTCCAAGGCCATTTCCAGCCCTTCTGCTCGCCCTTTTCCCTCTCGATTTCCGAAAACTCGCGCAAAAGCTCTTCCTGACGTGATGTAATGTGCTTGGGAATCTTCACGTCCACCTCGATGAAAAGATCTCCGCGCCCGTATCCCCGCAGTCTGGGGACACCTTCGCCGTTGAATCGAATCACTGCTCCCGGTTGGGTTCCCGGCTCGACTTCGACCACTCTCGATCCTTCCAGCGTGTGAATCTCAATCCGGTCTCCAAGGATAGCCTGAACGAAGGAGACCGAAATCTTGGCGTAAAGGTTATCTCCATCACGGTCAAAGAACTCATGCGGTTGAGAATTCAACCGGACATAAAGATCTCCTGCGTGGCCACCTCGATAGCCCCCCTCACCCTCGCCCCTCAGACGGAGTCGGGTACCCGAGTCCACACCGGCCGGGACCTTGACCTGCACCTTCTTTTTCTGTCTGACTCTGCCCTGACCCTGGCAGGTTTCGCAAGGCGTCGTGAGCACACGTCCCGTACCCTGGCATCGGGCGCAAGCAGTGCTGACACGGAAGAAGCCCTGGGTTTGCACAACCTGACCACGCCCTTGGCAGTTCGGGCAGGTTGTCTCCTTCGTTCCAGGCTCGGCCCCCTGTCCATCGCAGCGCTTGCACGAAACGAAGGTCTCGATCTGGATCTCTTTCTCAGTGCCGAAGACCGCTTCCTCGAACGTTAGTGTGAGATCGTAGAGCAGGTCATCGCCGGGGCGTGCTGCCGTTCGCGGCCGGTTCGAGCCTCCGAAGCCGAAAGAGAAGAAGTCTTGAAAGATGTCTCCAAATGAGCTGAAGATGTCTTCGAATCCCCCGAAACCGCTGAATCCCGTACCTCTGAGGCCTTCGTGCCCGTAGGTGTCGTAAACGCGCCGCTTTTGAGAGTCTCGCAGGACTTCGTACGCTTCGGCGGCCTCCTTGAAACGCTCTTCCGCTTCCTTGTCTCCCGGGTTTCGATCAGGATGGTACTTCAGGGCCAGCTGACGATAGGATTTCTTGATCTCTTCCTCGCCGGCCTGGCGCGAAACACCGAGGACTTCATAATAATCCCGTTTATCCATTTCAAATCTGCCCCAACACTGTCTCAAAGCTCTTCATCGCCATCTTGGAAGACGTCCCTCCAAGGGAATGTCGACCTTCGGAATCATCCGATGCATACACTCGTGCCTACCCGATGCTCGTCCTCGAAGGCACTCTCTCGTCGAAGCGGAAGTCCATCTCGCTGCAAGAAAGGCGGAGGTCATCATGCATGTTACCGTTAAGACATAGAAAGCAGGTTTACCTATTTGTGGGCGCAGCCGGAGCCTCTCAATTCGTAAACACCTCCTCCTGGCTTGTCAAGGTTGCCATGGGCATTGAAGGGGAGGGGGAGGCTCTTGCAGGCATCGGCTTCATGGTGGGGCAGGTTCAAGAAGGATCCGATGGGGAAGGTCGGTCTTCCGCAGTGAGGTCTTCCCGACCTCCGTGGCGGAAGGCTTCAGCCGCGAAGGCACTCTTGCCTAGCTCCGCGGCGCGTCTTCCGAGCGTGATCCAACGCTCCGAGCTCGGCTCCTCGCCCAGCGCCCGGCTCGAGCGACGAAAAAGAAAAAGATCCCCGTCTCTTTCCGACGTCTCGCGAATTCGAAGGATCGCGTCCTTCGCGTCTACCTTCTCGTAAAAGCTCAGGGCGTCATGAAAGAGGCCTTGGCGCTCCATTTTTTCGCCCCATTCCATGAGAGACTTGACCGAAGCCGCCGGCTGATTGAGGAGATCCCGTTTCTGTAAACAGCTCAAGACATCATTCGTGGCCATGATCACACCGAGATTGAAGGCGCATTACGATCCTGCCCGCTTGCCTGCTCGGGGCAGACTCGCAATTAATCCGCGTCAGGCTCTTGAGCCTGTTCTTCGAAGGGAGGAGACTCCTCGAACTCCATGGTGGCATGGTACTGGGTCTCCTCTTCCATGATCTCGTGAACTTCCCGTCTCGAGGCGTCTTCCTTGGCGCGGGAGGTCTCATCGGCGATCGCCTTCGTCTCTTCCAATTCCCGGACATTGGCCGGGGTCACCGCACCGGCTGCAATTTCACGGAGGGCGATCACAACCTCTTTGTTTTTGGGCGTGTTAACGAGGGGCACTGCGCCATTGCGAAGCTGCAGAACTCTTCTAACGGCGAGATGAACAAGAGAAAAACGGCTATCGACTCTCTCGAGGCAATCTTCGATGGTCACACGAGCCATGTCGGCCCTCCTGAGTGTGATACGACGATGTGGTAATAAGACGACTGGTTTGGGCTTGATGCAGAATGGGTCTCATGCCCATCACGCGACCAGCCATTCAAGGACTGCAAACTATAAACCAACCCAATTCGATGCGGCAAGGAAAATTGACAGGAAGATTGACTGGCATCGCTCGGCCAATACAGGGCACAGGGTGGCGTCATGCTGGGTGACAGATGCTGGACAAGGACCCCACTTGCCGTGAAGTGGGCTTATCCAGCATCCGGAATCAGGCATCCAGCTTTGCGCTCAAGGGATCTAGGCTCTAATACATGTCATCCATCCCACCGCCCGGAGGCATCATGGGCTGTTTCTTCTTCTCCGGTTTTTCCGCAACCATTGCCTCTGTTGTGAGCAACAGGCCAGCGACGCTTGATGCATTTTGAAGCGCAAAGCGCACCACTTTGGTGGGATCAATAACACCGGCTGCAATCAGGTCTTCATACTGCTCAGTCTCAGCGTTGAACCCGAATGAGCCTTCACCTTGCTTGACGTGCTCCACAACGACGGATCCCTCATGGCCGGCATTGTTGGCGATCTGGCGAATGGGCTCTTCGAGGGCACGCATCAGAATCTGTTTTCCGAAAGCGTCTTCCCCTTCTACGTGCAGTTCCTCGATGGCCTTCCTGCAGCGCAGCAAGGCGACACCACCACCAGGAACGATGCCTTCTTCGACCGCCGCGCGGGTTGCGTTGAGCGCGTCTTCAACACGAGCTTTCTTCTCTTTCATTTCGGTCTCAGTCGCTGCTCCAACCCGGATGACCGCAA
>CALBZH010000481.1 GCA_937889795.1 uncultured Syntrophobacteraceae bacterium
CGGACTCAAAGACGACGAAATCCCCATGGTGGCACGCATCATGGCAGTCGTTGACATCTACGATGCCTTGGTTACCGACCGCCCCTACCGCAAAGGGATGAACACCCGGGAAGGGCTCAAAATCCTCAACGAAATGGTTGAGGAAGGGAAGCTCGACGGAACAGTCGTGAGCTGTTTCGCTGAAATGATCTTGCGGCGAGCGAATGATCCTCACTCGGCCGGCCTCACCTTCCTCTGACCCAATCCCTTATTTGGAGCCGCAGGTCCCTTGGAGCACGTGGCATTCCAACGTCCGTTCTTCCTTCCTCCACGAGTCGCTTGCAGAAACCCAGGCGTTGTGCTAATGGTTTTGCAGGAAGAGCGCGAAGCGACAATGCAAGGGGGGATAAGGGGATGCAGCCCACCGAGGCGTTATGAGCGGATCCTCTACCATCACCACGCCTATTAATCCGGAGAGATGGCCGAGTCGGCTGAAGGCGCTCGCCTGCTAAGCGAGTGTAGGACGTAGAGTTCTACCGAGGGTTCGAATCCCTCTCTCTCCGCCAGCGTGAACGATTGAGCCCGCTCGAAAGAGTGGGCTCTTCTGTCTCGGTGCCAATGACACTTTCGACACTCACATTCCACACCCTCTGGGCAGATGATCCGCAGATTTCACATGGTCCAACAGGCGCGGGTATCGCTTTTGAGCGAGCGCACCATCCGTTGATCGCCCGTGCCCATCGGACCAGCAGCGCAAGACCAACAGAAGCGCTCAGGCGTCTCCTTGCCTCTGGCGCACTTCGTGTTTCATCGTGAGAACTACCGAGGCACTGGCCGTTGTTCTTGACATGGATTGACTGGCGGAATATATGTGTTAATGAAAAGATTCTCAAGGTGAGGGGCATTTTCGTGCACCCTCCTTTTCCGGCGAAGAGGGAATGCCGCTTTGTTTCTGGGTCATCATTTGAAATGAAGGCGGTCTTCTCCTCTGGGTGACAATCGAAAATCAGACGTTCGAGGAGTGGCTTGAGATGGCAGATTATTACGTCAATATTCACTTGGATGAAGAGAAGCTGAAGAAGATTGAGGCCGCTGGTCTTGCTGGCGAAATCAAGGAAATAGACGGGAAGAAGACGATCCAGGTCGGTATGGCCAAGATGGATCAGAAGAAGCTGGTTAAAGGAATCCCGGATCTCACGTTTGATGCATCCAATGCCTGCGTGCTTCCTGAGGCATCAGAGAACATCCTTCTGGGCTTTATTGTGGATCTGAAAACAGCGGATGTGATGAAATATGCGATCATGAAGCTGTTTAACCCGCTGGCGGGTAAACCTTTGCGCTCGGCAACCTCCGCCTGAGTGTTCTGCTGTGCAGGCTCACTTCCATGGACTGTGTTGGCATAGCATTGCATCAACCGCCTCTTGCCCCACACAGAATTTCCCCGGTTGACGCCTGCCCTGCACGGGAATATCCGGCATCGGAGTGATTTGCCCGGGGTTGTGAGCTCACATCACCAAAGAGATGAAGATGAATGTATTTTTTGGGGGGGTATTCGCCCCCCAAAAATGAATCCCGCCCAAAATGCACAAATACCAAACCACATCAGAGGCGCCAACTCGTCGTCGATTTTTGTCCTTGGGGCGGTCCCAGTCCCTTGAACAATGGAGTTAGAGCAATCATCCTCACTGGCGCCCGGCCAATCTGAATCATCTGAATAAACATCCTTGCCTCCCCTGGCAGTATCAGGCGTTCTTGGGGAGCGAATCTCTGTGCGCTTTTATCCTCACCTGGAATCCTCGGATAGCCAAGCTCCTTGAATCGGTCGCAATCCACGGCATCCTGGAACCGCCCCCCATAGCCGCCAGACTGCTCACCTAGCCCAGAAGCTCAAGAAGCGAGGGCCGATTGGGATTTCATATAAGTATCGTTGAGTTAGTTGCCAGACGCGAGCCCACAAGGCTCCACCTCCCGACGATCCCGCCTCAGTCAACTTGACATTTCATTGCTGTTTCCCCTAGAGATGATACGATTCACGGATTATTGCAAACGCTCCAACGCAAATGGATCGACAGGAGGACAGGATGAGCTTGGTGGGGCGAAGGTCGGCGACGATCGTCGGTGCTTTACTAATACTTGCAGCGCTTTTTCTTGGTAGCAGCTTCCTGACCATAGACTACCTGGTAGACTACTGGTGGTTTGACTCCTTGGGATATGCCTTCTACTTCTGGCAGCGGCTCCTGTACCGCTACCTGGTGTTTGCAGGCGTGACCGGGCTCTTTTTCGCCATTTTTTTCTCGAACTTCTGGGTTGCCTCACGATTCCTGGGCACTAGCTCTCCTCCCATGGAATCGTCGCAGGGACAGGCCAAAGAAACGTATCGAAACCTGGTGAAGATGGTTCGCACCGGGTCCATGCGCGTCTACACCCCGCTCTCGCTCGTGCTGGCAATTGTCATTGCACTGCCCTTGTTCGAGCGCTGGGAGGCATTCCGCCTGTTTGTATTCGGGCCAGCCTCATCGATCGC
>CALBZH010000482.1 GCA_937889795.1 uncultured Syntrophobacteraceae bacterium
CACTCGGATCCTCCGGGTTGTTGACGGCTTCCATCAGCTCCACCTGGTCTTCGGGGTAATTCTCGATGACCACCTTCAAGGGCTTCAAGACCGCCATCACGCGGGGAGCCCCCTTGTTCAGATCCTCACGGACACAGTACTCCAGGAGAGCCAGGTCCACGAGACTCTCCCGCTTGCCGACTCCGATTCGCTCACAGAAGCTGCGAATGGCCGCAGGCGTGTACCCACGGCGGCGAATCCCCGCCAGGGTGGGCATCCGGGGGTCGTCCCAGCCCCGGACGTGCTTTTCCTGAACGAGCTGGAGCAGCTTGCGCTTGCTCATCACGGTGTAGCTCAGGTTGAGGCGAGCAAATTCGATCTGTTGCGGATGGTATAGCTTGAGCTCGTCGAGGAACCAGTCGTAAAGGGGCCGGTGATCTTCATATTCCATGGTGCAGATGGAATGGGTGATCCCTTCGATCGAGTCGCAAAGCCCGTGGGCCCAGTCGTACATGGGATAAATGCACCAATCGGTCCCCGTGCGATGATGCGGCGCATGCTTGATGCGATACATGACCGGGTCCCGCATGTTCAGATTCGGGGAGGCCATGTCGATCTTCGCACGCAGCACGTGCTCGCCTTCCTGGAACTCACCATCCCGCATCCGCTGGAAGAGACCCAAATTTTCTTCGACGCTGCGGTTTCGATAGGGGCTGTCCTTGCCGGGCTCGGTGAGGGTCCCGCGGTACGCCCGGATCTCATCGGCGCTGAGGCTGCAGACGTAAGCCTTCCCGGCCCGAATGAGATCCAGCGCCCATTGATAGATTTGCTCAAAATAATCCGAGGCGTAATAGAGTCTGTCCTCCCAATCGAAGCCGAGCCAATGCACATCCGCCTGGATGGACTCGACATATTCGATGTCCTCCTTGCTCGGGTTCGTATCGTCGAAGCGAAAGTTACACAGTCCGTTGAATTCCGATGCGAGGCCGAAGTTCAGGCAGATGGACTTGGCGTGACCGATATGGAGGTAGCCGTTCGGCTCGGGAGGAAACCGCGTCATCACGCGGCCGTCGAACTTGCCGGTCTTCATGTCTTCCTGAATGATGCTCCGAATGAAATTGGGGGGAGGTGTAAAATCGATGCCCATTCTTGCTCCCTTTTTGTCTCTTCTCGAATTGTGGTCCTCGGCGGAGCGCCTATTGGTCTCGCCCGTCGCCAGATTGAATGCAGTAACTCCCGCGCACGAGATCACCCTGGAGGCGCTCTCGAAAAGCTGAACGTACATTACATGCGCAGGACTCACTTCGTCAACTGACCCATGCGCTCTCTTCCAAAACCACCGGCACAATGATATGAGGTTCCCACCTGATCCGCACGATTCCTACCGAACACTCCGGGGCTGCTATCGGACAAGCGAACGGAAAATGACAACCAGGATGGGTCTGGCATGATTCAAAGAAGGCAGTACCGTGGAAGCACGATGACGACCTTGCTGGCTCTTGCGACCATCCTGCTTGTGGGATCGTTTCGAGGATCCGCCCAGGACGGTCCTCCCAAGACCGTGCAGTTCACTGGTCGAAGCCCGACTTCGGAAGAATGCGGCACATGCCATGTGACCCTCTATCGGGAATACGCCATGGGATTCGGCTCCGACCTCAAGTACAGGGACACAACCGGCAAAGCAGGTCAGGAGAGGATCCTGGATGTACCCGCCAACGTGTCGACGACGGGTACCGGGCACTCCCTGGCGGCCCTCGACCCTTACCCGGTTCATGCCCTTGAAGAGGGAACGGGCAACGGGGCGTGCAGAACGTGCCATTTTCCCCGCACGTTCGCCATCCCGGAAATCGATCAGGTGAGCGTTGGAAAGCCGGACCCCCGGCCGCCCGAAGAGGAGTTTGGCGGCGTCAGGTGCAGCAGCTGCCATCTCACACCCGACGGGGCGATACGGACCCCGCACCAGGTCCAGGCTCCTCACGAAACGATCCAAGACGAGCGCATTCATACATCGGTGATGTGTGCCTATTGCCACAGTCTCGGCTCCTATACGCCGGGGAGTCAGACACAGACTTTCCTCGAATGGCGCGAGGATTTCTTCAGGGCCGGCTTGGGCAAGCTGCATTGTCAGGATTGTCACATGCCCCGGACGCTCAGGAAGACGGCAGAAACGTTCGACGTTCCAATCCGCCCCGTGGCTCGTCACCTTTGGACGGGCGGCCATTCAAGCCAGCGGGTCATGAACGCGGCGACAGCGGTTATCGTTCAACCCGTGGCCGGGGAGTCGCGGTTCGAGTTTCACGTCGCGAACGTGGGAGCGGGCCATTCGATCCCTTCCGGCTCCAACAGACGAGCGCTTTATCTCATTGCAGAGATCCAGGATCAGCAAGAGCGCATCGTGGCATCCCGCGAATGGCTGTTTGCACCCTGGTACGGCAATCGACCGGATGACCGCGCTTTCGTCGAGGCGGACCGCCTTCGGCCTGATTCCATCGCGGCAACCCAGGCTGACTTGCAGGGACCCCACGAGGCAATCCTGCGCGGCGGAGAAAATCGAGCCCTACCCTGGAGTCCATCGCTCAAGCCAGGCTCTTACACGGTGAAGGCGCGGTTGATCTATGACTTGAACCGGTACAACGACTGGACCCTCTCGCAAGATCAGACGGAAACCGTCACCGCATCGCTTGGCTGCCAGGTCACAGGGCAGTGAAGAGGACGCTCTGGTTGTCTCACACGAATCAAAGGAGGATCGAGCCATGCAGTTGACCACCGTATCCATCGAAAAGCCCGAAGCCGTGAATTTCATCCTCGGCCAGACGCATTTCATCAAATCCGTCGAGGATATCCACGAAGCGCTCGTGTCGGCGGTTCCCGGCATTAAGTTCGGCCTGGCTTTCTGCGAGGCATCAGGAAAATGTCTCATCAGGACGTCCGGAACGGACCCGGAAATGGTGCGCCTCGCGGCCAAGAACGCAGAGGCCATCGGTGCGGGCCACAGCTTCATCGTGCTCCTTGGCGAAGGGTTTTTCCCCGTGAATGTGCTGAATGGACTGAAACAGGTCCCCGAGGTCTGTCGGATCTTCTGCGCGACGGCCAACCCCACGGAAGTGGTTCTCGCCCAAACGGGTCACGGCCGCGGGATCCTTGGCGTCATAGACGGTTTTTCTCCCAAGGGAATCGAGGGCGAGGAGGACGTCAAGTGGCGAAAAGACATCCTCAGACAGTTTGGGTACAAACTGTGATGTGAGCGTGGCTGCTTGCGCCGTCGCAGACTGGGAATTCATCGATGTGACTGTTTCAGCCGTGTTTTGCTTTTGGCTTCCCTGGGGGTGCAATCCGGACCGCCTCGTTTGGGAGTCATCCTCTCCGACCTTGTCCATCGCGGTGGGAGCCCGACCGCATGCGCAATCCTCTTGTATGCTTCCGAGCCGTTGAATATATTGCTCTATAATCCACTTAGGTCTCTTGACACCGGGTGATTGCATGTACCAGGAGTATTTCCAGCTTGCAGAAGCACCGTTCTCTATCGCGCCGGATCCGCGCTATCTCTACCTGAGCGACCAGCATCGGGAGGCGTTGGCCCATCTGCTTTACGGCGTGAAAGGAGACGGGGGCTTTGTGCTGCTCACTGGAGAGGTCGGAACGGGTAAGACAACCATCTGCCGAGGACTCGTCGAGCAGCTGCCCAGTGAGTGTGATGTGGCTTTGATTTTTAATCCCCGGCTTACAGTGGTTGAGCTCCTTTCTACGATCTGTGACGAATTCGGCGTGCGATACCCAAAGGACAACCGAAGCATCAAGGTCTTCGTGGATCTGCTGAATGCCCACTTGCTCGAAGCCCACGCCCGGGGTCGGAAATCCGTGCTGATCATCGACGAAGCCCAGAATCTCACCGCCTCCGTCTTGGAGCAGATGCGGCTCTTGACCAACCTGGAAACCAATCGCAGGAAGCTGTTGCAGATCATCCTCCTGGGACAGCCGGAGCTCAGGGACATGCTGGAGCGTTCCGAGCTGCGTCAGCTCGCTCAGCGGATCGTCGCTCGTTATCATCTCGGCCCCCTCAAGAAGGAGGACACCGAGGCTTATGTTCAGCATCGCCTGGCGGTGGCAGGCGCACGTCAGCAGATCTTCACTCCGTCATCGATGAAGACGCTCTATCGGGTGACCGGGGGAATCCCGAGGCTCATCAACACCGTCTCGGACCGGGCTCTTCTGGGTGCGTATGCGGAAGGAAGAACAGCCGTAACGCCAAGAATCATTGAGACCTCTGCCCGTGAGGTCATTGGTGAGCGGAAGGGTGCCATCCGTTGGCTGACCAGCCCTGCGCTCCTGTCGGCAACGGCGGTCACCGTCGGGGGTCTGGTCGTCATGGGAAGGTTTCTGACCGTGGCCCCAACGAAAGATCCGCCCGTCGAGCAGGCGACGGTTTCGACGGCGAGTGCGGACCTCGTCTCACCCAAGTCCGTACGCAAGCCTGTCCCCGGCCAGCTCAATGGAGCCGCCTCCAGTCAGGGGCAGGAAGCTCCACAACGCAGCAGCCCCGAGCGGCCAGTCGCTGAGGCCTCAAAAGCGTCCACTTTGGAGTGGAAGTCCGGGAAGCCTGTTGCACAAAGCGAGCTCCTGGCTTTTCAGACTCTCTTCGACCTTTGGGGTGCCCGCCAGCCATCGAGTGAGGACGGCCGCTTTTGCCAGCACGCTGAAGCTTGCGGCTTGCAGTGTCTGAACGGGCGAGGAAGTCTCCAAGACCTCCTGCGTCTCAACCATCCCGCGGTCTTACGCCTTCAAGACCCTGATGGGCAGACGTATTATGCCACCATCACGGGAGCTCACGATCAGACCGCCAATCTTGTGGTTGGCGGTGATTCAAGGAGTGTTTCACTTTCTGAGCTGGAGCACTATTGGAAAGGTGATTTCACCCTCTTATGGCGGCCGCCGCCTCAGTATTCGGGCGCCATCCAGATGGGAGACCGGGGACCTGCCGTCGAATGGCTCAGAGCAAGCCTGGCGAAGGCTGAAGGACGGCCGGAGACTCCCGCGGAGGACAACAAGGTTTTCGACCAGTCTTTCCAGGAATCGGTGAAGCGCTTTCAGTCTACAAATGGGCTCAAATCCGACGGAATCGTGGGGCCCCAGACGATCATCCGGCTCAATGTCGGTATTCATTCGGGAGATCCCCATCTGGCCAAAGCCAGAAAGGACGGTTGACGGTGTCCTACATTCTGGATGCGTTACGGAAGTCGGAGCAGGAACGGCAGCGGGGCACCTCCCCGGGGTTGGATACCATCCATGTCCCCGTCCGGGGCGGCCCTGAGCGGAAGCGCGTGTGGCCGTGGATTCTGGCTGGGGTCTTGACACTCAACGCAGCGGGGATTCTTGGGTGGTGGCTCGGGCCATGGCAGGCCAAGCGGGAGAGCGTCCCCGACACCTCGGTTTCTTCGGTGGCCGGTCCCTCCAGCCTGACGGGGCAACCGTCGGCGGCCATGGAAAACGGGTCCAGGGAAGGGCCAGCGACACAAAGCTCGTTGAGGATGCAGCCTTCACCGTCAGCTGGATCCACGGGCAAGACCGCATCACAAGCGGCAGAGTCTGGGCCTGTTCAAGAGCCACTCACCCCACCCAGCATTCAAGGCAGCAGAGGTCCTGACCGCCCCTTGGCCTCGGCGCCGAGACAAACCGTCGCCTCGCCTGGGAGCCCACCGGGACGAGTTGGCCAAGCCAAGCCTCCCGAGCCATCGAAGCCTGAACGATCAACGGCGGCAGGAGCGACGAGCACTCAACCGATGCCGCCGGTGAAGAACAGCGAGCCCATGAGGGTTGACGATCCTAAACGCAGCGCGTTAAAGCCGTCTCCTCCCGCTCCGCCGACCGGACAGGCAGCGCCCCGAGCTCCCATGGCGACAACCCAAGGAGGTGCCGCTGAGATGGGGCTGATCGAGGACTTGAAGCCACTGATCTCCGAAACGCGACCGGCCCGCAAGGAACCGGAGTACAGCCAAGTTCCCGCGTCCGTGAAGAATGACATTCCGAAGCTTTCGCTCTCTTTCTTGGTTTATTCGGAGAAGCCCGCGGAACGAAGGGTAACGATCAACGGCAAGGTGCTCAGAGAAGGCGATGAAATCTCAGAAGGCCTCAAGCTCGAGAAGATTACCCACGAAGGTGCGGTGTTCAATTACAGAGGGTTTCATTTTCACAAAGGGGTCTTCTGAAGGAAATCCCTTCCATTGGCCGCCTTCCGGGCGATCTCAGCGGAGACCGATGCGCGCATTCTTTTTGAGCTCACACCTCGCACCCATTGCGCTGGGGCTTCTCTTATCGCCCGAAGCATTGACACGGCTGGGAAACGGAATCGGGCAGAGTGGAGCTCTTTTCCCTTGGCTGATTGCCTTTTCCGCTCTCATGTACCTTGCCAATGGGTGGATCTACGACCGGTTGCAGCATTTCCTCCACCCCACAACGGTTGAATCCCATCCTCTTGGCATCCTCTTGGGGCTTGAGGGCTCTCACCTGTTCCCGATGGTCACACGCGTACCCGCTTTCGTTTGTCTCGGTACGGGAGTTCTTGCCACGGCAGGATTTGTCTTCAACGAAGTTTTCGTCTACTGGTTCCCGAATTTCGCCTTTGCCTTCCTGCTGCTGGGCACACTGCTCGCGGTCAGCCTCACCTCGCCACGCGTTGCCCTGATGCTGCAGACTGTGTTTGTCAGCGTTGTCGTCGCAGGTATTATCGCATTGACCGTCGCTGGGTGTTTCCTCTGGAGCAATACCCCGGTTCCTGAAGCGGCAAGGCCCGCAGCCTTGGCGATTCGGCCAGCCTCGGTTTGCCTCGTGTTGTTCATGGGATTCGAGCTTTCGCTGTATGGGCCTCAGATGGAAGCCAGACTTCACCCCGCATCCCGCTTCGTGGTCGCGGCAGCTGCGGTTCTATTCCTCGCATGGTCTATTGTGTCGGTCCATCTCGTGCCGTTGGAGAAGCTCGCGGAGAGCTCCGTGCCCCACATGATGACCGCCCGAACCATTCTTGGAGAACCTGGCCGGATCATCATGGGAATCGTCGTGCTGGCCGGTTGCTGCGGCGTGGTCAACGGGGCATTCCTTGCTTTGTACGGCCTTGCAGCGGGACTTCTGCATTCCGACGAAGCTGGCCCTCCTTCTCATCAATGGCTCACTCCCGGCCGAATCGCGATCCTGGCTCTCGCCGGGGCAATCGCCGCGGCCCTCGCCTCAGGGCTGGCCGGTGAGTCGGACCTCGAAGTCTGGCTGCGAGGATCCACTCTGCTCTGGCTCCTGGGTTACGCCGTCTTTCATCTATCTTTGTGCCTCCTGACGCTCCGCAATCCATCAACCGCAGGAACGGACACGGGAGCTTTCAGCAACCGAGCCCGGATCCATGGCGCTCTTCTCCTTGTTTTCACGGGCACGGTGGCGGCCTCCATATGGACGGACCCCGAAAGAGCCAGTCTTCTCTCCTTCATGCTGGTCGCGCCGTTCTTGACGTGCATTATATTACTCCCATGCCGCAGGGTCGTTATCGGGCGCCGGCGCGGCGCCTGAATGGGGGAGTGTGGGAAGAACGCTCCTCCTCGGCACTGCCATGTGGAATTAGAGACGCGGAAGGAGGAGTGGCATGACTACCCGGCGTTTTGCATGGATGGTGTTGTTGATGCTGGGGTTGGTGAGCCTGGGATGGACGGCGGTATCGCAATCCGCTCCCAAGGACATCCCCAGAATCAGCAAAGAGGAGCTCAAGCCTGAGCTGGGCTCCAAGGAGATCGTTCTCCTCGACGTTCGATCAGGCAAGGATTGGAGCTCCAGCGAGCTAAAGATCAAGGGAGCCGTTCGGGAAGACCCCAAGGATTGGGACACCTGGGCTTCCAAGTACCCCAAGGAGAAAAAGATCATTCTCTACTGCGCCTGACCCAACGAGGGAACAAGTGCCAGTTTGGCACAGAAGCTGATGGATAAGGGCTACACCAAGGTCTTCGCCCTGAAAGGCGGATGGCACGAGTGGCAGAGAGCTCAGTTTCCGACTGAAGCGAAGTAAGGCATCATGCGCGTGCGGGGGGCCGACGGTCGGTTCGGTACGCTCGGCCTCCAGATCGGAAGAGCGTCGTGTAGGGAAAGAGTGTAGATCTCGGTGG
>CALBZH010000483.1 GCA_937889795.1 uncultured Syntrophobacteraceae bacterium
CAGGCAGGATGCGTCCACCTTCTGCCCGATGGCGGGGATGACCATGTCGCAGGAAATGACGAATTCCGAGCCTTCGACCGGCACCGGGCGCCGTCTGCCGCTGACATCCGGCTCGCCGAGCCCCATCCGGACGCACTCGACGCCGACGATCTGCTCGTCTTCGATCAAAAGCCGCACGGGATTGCTCAGGAAGTGGAATTCCACGCCCTCTTCCATCGCATCGTGGATCTCTTCCTTGTCCGCGGGCATTTCGTCCTGCGTCCGCCGATAGACCAGATGGACTTCTTTGACACCAAGCCGGAGGGCCGAGCGCGAGCAGTCCATCGCGACATTGCCGCCCCCCACGACGACGGCGACGCTTCCCACTTCGATGGGCTCATTGAGATTCACCCGGCGGAGAAAGTCGATGCCCGGGAAGTAGCCCTTCGGATTTCGGTCCTCGCCTTCGACGCCCATGATGGTGCCTTTTTGTGCGCCGATAGCCAGGAAGATCGCTCCGAAGCCCTGCTTCTTGAGACCTTCGAGGGTGAAATCGCGCCCGAGAGACTTTCCGTAATGAATGGTCACGCCCATCTTCGAAAGGATCTCAAATTCGGCGCGGAGCACGTCCCGGGGCAGTCGATAGTCGGGGATCCCCATGGCCGCCATGCCTCCGGGCTCCTGGAGGGCCTCGAAGATTTCAACCGGGTAGCCTTTCAGGAGCAAATGGTAAGCGGCGGTCATTCCGGCGGGCCCCGCGCCGACGACGGCAATCCTGGGGGCACCGGGCTTGATGGTCACGACCGGGTCATAGCGTTTGACGGCGGCATCCATCTCCACGTCCGAAACGAATCGCTTGAGGTGCTTGATGTTGACCGGATCGTCGAGCTTGGCGCGGCGGCAGGCGAATTCACAGAAGCGGACGCACACCCGCCCGCACACGGACGAAAGCGGGTTGCGCTCGTGAATCACCGAAAGTGACTCCGTGTAGCGGGCGGACTTGATGTATTCGATATATCTCGGAATATCGAGCCGTTCGGGACAGGCTTCGATGCACGGTGCCGTCACCTTGGTGTGATAGCGCCCCCGGCGGCGGTGCTTTCCCTCGACGATCGCCTGGCGGAACTCGTCCTCGAAATGCTCGAGCAACGCAAGGACCGCGTTCATCGACGTGTGGCCCAGCTCGCACATGGACCCGGCCTTGACGACCTCGCCCACCCGTTTCAAGGTCTCGAGGTCCTCCTCGACGCCCTTGCCCTCGCCAATGCGCGTCAGAATATCCGCCGCGACGCGGGTTCCCATGCGGCAAGGAACGCACTTCCCGCAGGATTCCCCCTGCACCACGTCCAGGTAAGCGCGGGCCATGTCGATCAAGTCCACGTCGTGATCGAACAGGAAGAACCCGTTCCAGCCGAGGACGGCCTTCACCCGGTTGCCGGGCTCGTACTCCCCGATGTTCTCCAAGCCGCCAAAGCCCCCGGGCTCCCCACCGCCGTGACGGTTGTCCACGACCCGGTCGCCCCACGCTCCCACCAGCATGCCGTTCAGTTCAGCCACTTCCAGCCCCCGCGTATCAGCTCAATGTTCCAGTCGATCAGAGAGACAGCCGTCCGCGCATTCTAACCCGCATCAGTCTCACAGCGAACGAGCAAATAATGCTTCGGAAAAAAATCTGGGGCGGGACCGGTCCAAAGCATGGGGCAGCAAGAACGCGTTTCCCTGCACCGTAAGCACATCTCGGTAGCGCCACCTTCCACGGCGGCGTGCAATGATGGCCTTCGGATCCGAGCCACCTCGCCGCCGTGGAAGGCAGCGCTACCGTCGTGGTCGACAGGACGCCTGTGTGTGGTCTACCGCCTAAAATCCCGACCCGCTCTTATTGAGACGATGCAAACTTTCCTCCCACAGGCTCTGGAAAATTGAGTAGATTGTTGATGTCACCGTCCAGTTTCATCGAGGAGAGACATGCTCTTCACCTCACCAGTCTTGGAGGCTGCAGTGATCGGCTCGGCGTACAACCCGAAGCTCCGCCCGGGCCAGGGCGGGGAGGGGGACTCCTTGAGGCGCGATGTTCAGCGCTGGGTGCGGACGATCGTGATCTTCATCGCCGTCATCTGGATCGTCGGGCTCGTAGACGCCTTCGTGTTCGGCGGCCAGCTCAGAACTTACGGCATCGTGCCCCGATCGGAGCTCGGCCTGCGGGGGATTCTCTTCGCGCCTTTTCTTCATGCGGGCATCGGGCACCTCATCGCCAACACGACGGGCATCATGGTGTTCGGAGGTCTTGTCATCCTGCGCGGCGAGGCTCATTTCTGGCTGGTGACCCTCGTTGGCGCGCTTTCAAGCGGGATCGGCACGTGGCTCTTCGGACGCCCCGCGTATCATATCGGCGCCAGCGGGGTTCTCTTTGCCTACTTCGGCTATCTGCTCTTTACCGGGTGGTTTGAACGACGCCTTGGCTCGATCCTCCTGTCGGTTCTGGTTCTGATCGGATGGGGCTCGACGATATTCGGCGTCTTGCCGGTCCACCCCGCCATTTCCTGGGAAGGTCACCTGTTCGGACTGCTGGGCGGCGTCGCCAGTGCGCGGTTGCTCGCGCGCCGTTCGCGCTGAAGTTCGTTTTCACTGAGGAGGAGGAAGCGTCATGGATAGACATCAGGCGGCATGGAACGAGAAGGTTGCAAGCGAAATCATCCAGAACCTCGAAAAGCGTCGCATGGAAGGGAGCTACGCCCCGACCGCGGAACAGGCACGAAACGAGGTCCTGGCCATGGTGCCCGAGGGAGCCTGCGTGTACCGGTGCGGCTCCATGACCACGACCGGCATGGGACTGTGGGAGAAGCTCGCGGAAAAGCCCGGCGTGAAGATCCTCGATCCCTACCAGTCGGGGGCATCTCCCGAGGAAGCCATGGAACTCCGGCGCCAGGGCATGCTGTCCGACATCATGATCGCCAGCTCGAACGCCATCACCCTGGACGGTGTGCTGGTCAACCTGGACGGCAGCGGCAACCGCATCGCCGCCATGACGTTCGGGCCGAAAAAGGTGATTCTGATCGTGGGCATGAACAAGGTGGCCCCGGACATCGAAACGGCCATGTCGCGGGTGAAGCACTACGCGGCCCCGATCAACGTCATGCGCATCGGCTACCGGAATCCGTGCGCGGAAACCGGGCTGTGCATCGATTGCCGGTCTCCGCAGCGCATCTGCAACATGTGGAGCATCATCGAGGGACACATGGCCAAAGGGCGCATTCATGTCAAGCTTGTGGGCGAGAATCTGGGGTACTGATGTCGTGGGCGGATTCGGTGCCAAAGGGATGCGGGCGTCCGCGGGAATGGTCATCGGACTGCTGCTGGGGCTTCTCGTTTTCGGGGTGCAGGATGTCTTGGGCGCCGGCGAGGGGCCGCCCGCGGAGCAGCCCCTCAAACGGGTTTCCTTTATCCCGCAATGGCAGCCCCAGGCCCAGTTCGCCGGGTATTACGTCGCCCTCGAAAAGGGATTCTACAAGAGTCACGGCCTGGACATGACCATCCTTCAAGGAGGTCCCGACAGGCCGTCGGCCGAATGGCTTCGAACGGGAGCGGCCCAGTTCGCCACGCTCTTCCTGTCGACGGCCCTTTTGGAACGGTCCAAAGGCGCGCGTGTGGTCAACCTCGGGCAGATCGTTCAGATCTCCTCGCAGCTGCTCATTGCGAAGCGGTCGAGCGGCATTCAGAGTCTCAAGGACATGGAGGGGCGCAAGGTGGGGCTATGGGGGGCGGAGCTGAGTATCCTGCCGTCGGCACTTTTTCGAAACCTTGGCGTGCATCCCACCGTCATTCCCCAGTCTTCGACCGTAAACCTCTTCCTCAGGGGCGGCGTCGATGTCGTCTCGGCCATGTGGTACAACGAGTATCACACCCTTGTGAGTGCCGGTGTGGACCCGGAGGAGCTTGTCGTATTCCGCCTTTCCGACCGTCTGAGCTTCCCGGAAGACGGGCTTTACTGCTTGGAGTCGACGTATCGGAGCGACCCGGACCTGTGCTGCCGTTTCGTTCGGGCGTCTCTGGAAGGCTGGCGCTATGCTTTCGATCACGAGGAGGAAGCGCTCGATATTGTCATGAAGCTCGTTGACGGAGCCCAGATCGCGACCAATCGGGTTCACCAGAAATGGATGCTGCGCTGCATGCGCGAGCTGGTCAAGCCGACACGCGCGGGAGGCGTCCTTGGGGGTCTGGCGGAGGCGGACTACCAGGCTGTTGTGTCACAGCTGCAAGCGAGCGGACTGACCCATGAGGCAATCCCCATAAACGAATTCCGCGTGGATTGTGTTGGCGCCCATGAAAGATAAAGGCCTCGCGTTCAAGCTGATCTGTTTCATCCTGACGGGGACGGGCGTCGTCTTCGTGGCCGCATTCCTGTACTATTATGAAGCGTCACGGGTGTCCGTCATGAAGGCGGTGGAGGAGAACGCGAGGAACCTCGCGTGGTCGACGGTGAATCGGATCGACTCCGTCCTCGGAGGTGTCGAGAAGGTGCCCCTCAACTTCTCGGGGCTCCTGTCGACACGGCGCTACAGCCCGGAGGAGATTTCACAGCTCGTGGAGCGGATCGTCGCCGGGAACCCGGAGATTTACGGCTCGGCCATCGCTTTCGAGCCTGGCGCGCTTGATCCCAATGCGCTGTACTTCGCGCCCTACTGTTATCGAAAGCCCAACGGCCGCGTGGTCCATACACTCCTCGGCGATGCGTCCTACCGCTATTTCAACATGGATTGGTATCAGCTCCCCAAGGAGCTGCGCAGGCCGGTCTGGACCGAGCCCTACTATGACGAGGGCGGCGGCGACATCATCATGGCGAGCTTTGCGGCCCCCTTCTATCGCGACAGGGACGGAGCCAACCGGTTTCAGGGGGTGGTGACGGCGGATGTCTCCCTGTCGTGGCTCAACGAGGTGGTGTCTCAGATTCGGCTGTACCGGTCGGGACACGCCTTTCTCATCTCCCAGAACGGGGTCTTCATCACGCACCCGAACAGCCGGAGCATCATGCGCGAGACCGTGTTCAGCATGGCCGAAGAGCGGGGGAGCGACCGTCTGCGGCGAATCGGGCAGGAGATGGTGCGCGGCCTGGAGGGCATGGTCGCGCTCGATCGGGGAATCCTCGGTTCCGCGAAGTCATGGCTCTACTATGCGCCCCTCACCCGAATGGGCTGGTCCCTCGGAATCGTCATCCCGGATGACGAGCTTTTCGCCGACGTGAAGCGGCTCGGACGCGAGGTCATTCTCATCGGGGCCATCGGACTCCTGTTGATCGCCGTCACGGTGATGCTCATCGCGCACCGGATCACCAGGCCCTTGAAATCCCTCGCCGAGACCACGGTCGAGATCGCCCGCGGCAACCTGGACACGGAGCTTCCGCCCATCACGAGCGGGGATGAGATCGGGCGGTTGGCCGTGTCGTTTGAAGGCATGCGGGTGGCCTTGAAGGAATACGTCAAGAATCTCACGGAGACGACGGCCGCCAAGGAACGGATCGAAAGCGAGCTCAAGATCGCCCGAACGATCCAGATGAGCTTCCTTCCGAAGAGCTTTCCCCCTTTCCACGGAAGCCAGGCATTCGACCTTTACGCGGCCATCGAGCCCGCCCGGCACATTGGTGGGGACCTGTACGATTTCTTCATGCTCGACGAGCACCACTTGTTCTTCCTCGTGGGCGACGTTTCCGACAAGGGGATCCCCGCGGCCTTGTTCATGGCGGTCACGAAGACGCTCCTCAAAGGAATCGCCGAGCCCGGCATGGCGCCTTCCGAGATCCTCAGCCGGACCAACGCGGAGCTCTGCATCGACAACGATTCGATGATGTTCGTGACCCTGTTCTGCGGGGTTCTGGATCTTCGCACGGGGCTCTTGAAATACTCCAACGCTGGGCATGAGCATCCCATCCTCATCCGGCGGGGAAGAGCTCCCGCGTGGTTTGAGCTGCCCCCTGGTTTCGTGCTCGGGGTCATGGAAGATTCCGTCTTCGAGACCCGCGAAACGACACTGGAGCCCGGAGACACGATCGTCGTCTACACGGATGGCGTGACCGAAGCGGTCGGC
>CALBZH010000484.1 GCA_937889795.1 uncultured Syntrophobacteraceae bacterium
AGGCCACTACGCCTATTACGGGATTGCCGGGAACTACCGAGGGTTGCAGCGGGTGTATCATGTCGTGGAACGATACTGGTACAAAATGCTTTGTAGTCCTAGCCGAAAGGGTCACTTTCCGTGGGCCGTCTTCCATCGGATCAAGGAGCTCTTCCCCTTGCGGCGCCCAAAGCTGGCACTTCCCTTTGCGAAGATGTGAGCTGCCGCGAGGTCTCCCCCTATCCCGATTATGAGCAGGAGGTCAGCGTCAGTAGTGGTATCTGAGCTGTGCTAGATAAAGGGAGTCCTTCTCAACTTTGTACACAATCCGGTGTTCATCGGTTATGCGACGGGACCAATATCCAGATAGACCATGTCTCAGGGGCTCTGGCTTGCCGGTTCCTTCAAAGGGTAAGCGTTGGATTTCCTTAATCAGCTTGTTGATGCGCTCGAGGATCTTTCGGTCAGTCCGTTGCCAGTAGAGGTAATCAACCCAGGCATGCTCGGAGAAGATGATCTTCACTCGATCAACTCCCGTTCTGCGCCACCACCGGATTCCAGTTCAGCAATGGACTCCAGGAGCCTTCGGGCGTTTTTCGGGCTTCTCAGCAGGTATGCGGTTTCTTCGAGCGCTTGGTAGTCCTCAAGAGAGATCATCACGACTGAGCGTTGGCTTTTGCGGGTAATGATGATCGGGGAGTGATCATCACAGACCTTGTCCATGGTTTTGGCAAGGTCTTGCCGAGCTTGCGAGTAGGTTACGGCGTTCATCAATGGGCCTCCTTAAAATGTTGTTTGTACGACTTGTTGTACAACATTGTGGGACTCATAACAAGCGGTTCGAGGCGGACATCCGACCACGCGGTCGGCTGCCACTCAACCGCAATCGTTCGATGGATTCAATACCGACCGGTTCGTCCCTCCCATCCAGGGGCTCAAGAAGGCAATCCTTTCGAGCAGCCCCTTTGCCTGCGGCGTGGTCGTCTACCAGGAGACATAGATCCTGTGCTGCGGAGGCCATGGCGGGCTGCCTCCTTGGACTGGAGCAGTGCGCGGGGGCAGCCCTGCGGACCGCCCGGAGCGGGCTTCCTGCTTCTCGACTGGCCCGGGGTCGATGGCTACCTTTACTGGAAAGGCAGGTGGCGCGGCTCCGATGGTCAAAGGGAGGCAGGATCATGCAATATCTCGTCGTGATCGAGACGCCTGGGATTCACTCGTACCTCTTCGCATCCCCTTGGCTGCAGGAAATCCGGGGAGCTGGCGTCCTGCTCGACCTGTTGAATCGAAGAGAGATCAAGATGCTGCCCAAGAGGCTGGGGGCCTCCGCTTTCGCGCGACTCTTCCTGGGGGGTGGTGTCGGCAGAATCCTGTTCGGGCGCGGGGAGGATGCCCGCGCTTTCGTGGAGGCGGTCCGGGATCGATACCGGGAGAACGGTGTGAGCGCCCACGCTGCCGTACAGCTGCTGGAACGACGTCCCGGGCAGATGCTCGTGGATTGGGTGGGAGAAGGCGTGGGCCTGGCTCGGAGCGGCTTTGCTGTAAGTCCCCGGACGGAGGCTAGCCCCATGGCTCCGGGTGCCAGACCTTGTTCGTCTTGCGGAAACGAATCGGTCCCCTTGGCCGAAACGGGTCCGGGTGGCGCTGCGGTCTGCCCCGCGTGCCTTAAGAAGCGTCGGGCGGCGGATCGGCTTTACGGTGGAGGCAAACCCGCACCGAAAGGGTACCGACCGCTGGAAAGCGCCCACAATCTGGCGCGGCGTTACTCGAACAAGTTCATTGTGACCACCCTCGCCCAGGCCAATGAGGCGGAAGGCTACTCCGTCTACGTCCCCGCATCCTTTGAGGCCATCGGCCGCGCCTCCCGACCGGCCGGGTATGTGGGCCTTCTCCATGCGAGCGCGAACCGGGTCGGTGAGGCGGTCAGGAGACTTGGGTCTCTCTGCGGAAACGACGAGGAGGCCGCAAGGGCCTACCGGGCGTGCTCGGAAATCGTCGACAGAGCCATCCGGGATGCGGCGGTAGAAGCGGTCCTGGAGCGGGTTGCAATCAAGACCGTGAAAGAGCTTGATCGCTTCATTCCGGCAGAATTCATCCTGGGGGGAGGCGAAGACCTGCTGCTCGCCGTGCCGGCTCAGAACGCTCTGGATGTCGCCGTCCATTTCATGGGCGCCTTCCAGAAAAAGACGGTGGAGCTCCAGGAGCACTTCATGGAGAAGAAGGACTTGAAAGGGTTCTTTGCCCCGAACGGCTTGACCGCCTCGGTAGGCGTTGTGCTCGCTCACGCCCATCACCCCTTCGGGGACCTCTCCGTTCCGGTAGCCCAACTCCTGACGCAGGCGAAGGCCAGGTCGGCCGCCTTGTCCCGACAGCTGACCCACGGGGAGGCGGGCGGCGAAGAAACGGGAACGGTGGATTTCATGGTCTTTCGGGACGGCGGCACCGGGGTCTCAGGAGAGAAGCGGGACCCCAAGGCTGGTCAAAGTGCTTTCACATCCACTTCCGTCTCGCTCACGGGGCGACCCCACACCTGTTCGGAGGCCAAGCGTTTCCTGGAGACCGTTCGGGCTTTGAAGTCGCAGGGGGTCACCTCCTCAAAGCTCCGGTCCCTGCTCGTGGAGGCATCCCGGGAGCTCGGGAGGACCCCGGTCGGAGTCGATGCCGGGTCGGGAACGGCTGAAAATCGCGCGGTAGGGCACGCCGTGCAGGAGCTTCTGGCTCGTGTCCCCCATCCGCCGTTTCACGAGAGGTCGGATGGGGGCTGGAGCACCTGTTTCATGGAGCTCGAAGAGGTCTACGATTTCATCAACTTGAGGCAGTAGAAACGCCGGCCTCTTCAAACGTGAGGATCTCTTTGAAGATCCGCGAAGCGCCTTCGATGACTCCCATGGCCAGCGCGCCGCCGGTGCCCTCGCCGAGGCGCAGTCCGAGGTCGAGAATCGGGTGGAGACCCAGGTGCTTCAGCATGAGGCGGTGGCCGGCCTCTTCCGAGCAGTGGCCCGCGAAGAGGTAATCCGCGACGGAGGGGCAGAGGGCGTGAGCGATCAAGGCGCCGGCCGTCGAGATGAAGCCGTCGATGACCACGGGGCGATGGTGGCAGGCGCCCGCAAGGATGCATCCGGCGATGCCGCCAATCTCGAAACCGCCTACCTTGGCGAGGACATCCAGGCCGTCGGCGGGATCCGGCTTGTTGACCGCCAGGCCCTCTCGAATGACGCGCTGCTTGGTCCGAAGACCTTCGTCGTTAACGCCCGTTCCCCGACCGACCATGGCTTCGACGGAATCGCCCGTTAGAGCGACCCCGATGGCTGCCGAAGGGGTGGTGTTGGCGATTCCCATGTCGCCGGTGCCGATCATTTGAACGCCTTTGGCGACCTGCTCGGATGCCACCTCGAATCCTGCCAGGATCGCCGACTCCGCCTGCTCGCGGGTCATCGCCGGACCCTTGGCCAGATTGGCGGTTCCACGGCTGACCTTCGAGAGCCGGAAGGAATCCTTTCCCTCCAGGGACGACACGTCGACATCGGGGATGATCCCCATGTCCACGACAATGACCTCGGCTTCGACCCACCGGGCGAGCACATTGATTCCAGCGCCGCCGCGAATGAAGTTCTTGACCATCTCACCGGTGACTTCCTGGGGAAAGGCGCTCACGCCTTCCGCCGCCACCCCGTGGTCCCCGGCCATGACGAGGATAGCCCGTCGGGTCACGTCGGGAGTGAGGCTTCGGGTGATGCCGCAAAGTCTTTCCGAAATGTCGTGGAGTCTTCCGAGGGCTCGAGGGGGGATGGCCAGTTGGGCGGTGCGCTCGCGCGCCTTTTCGATCCACATCGTGTCGGCGGGCTGGATCTTTCGGATGATCTCTTCAAGCTTCATGGGGTTTCCTTTCGTGTTGTCATTCCCTGCAAACGGTGAAGGGATGAAGCGAGGTCGGGGGTAGGAATAATCTTCAAAAGACGTACCGCCATCGTGGTCCTGCAGCGCCCGGCGTGTGATCTCCCGTTGCGTGTCCGGTATCCACATGCGATCCTGCGATGACGGAACCTGCTGCAATTTGCCTGGCGGCGTGGCCCGGCGCCTTTCATCGTTTCGCGCCCTCTTGCTCGAACCGGCCGATCATTGCCTGGATCTCCCCGCGCGCTTCGTTCAACACGGCCTCGGTCCAGGTCTTGTCCGGAGCATGGGCCAGTCCTGACGCAGTCCGCAGCATGCGTCGGAAAGTCTCGACCAGCTGGTCGTTCACCGTTTCATACACCCGGTCTCCCGACTCTTCCGCACTCCAATGAATTGCCGAAGCGGGCCTGCCCATTTCACGCAGAACGAATTGACAGATCGGCCGCATGATTCCGGCGAGCCACCCCACGCGCGGGTCGGCGTACAGCAGGCGGCCCTCGAAGCCGTAAGGCCCTTGCGGGACCAGCAATCCCTGGCCGAGAGCGGCATGGTAGCCGGGTGTGCCCTTGAAGGCGATGTGCTCGTGGTAGAGCAGATTGGCGGTTCGGCCGAGCCGATCCAGCAAACGGTTGCGCTCGAGGAAGCGCACGTTCTCGCAGACGTCCTCCATGGTGCTGGCCGGCTCGAACATGATGAACCCGATTTCGGGCTCGACCCCCGCGTCCCGCACTGCCCGGATGGCATCTTCATTCTGAGCCACGCTGGTGTGCTTGCGCAATCGCTTCAGCACGTGGGGACTGCCGCTTTCGATGCCCAGGAGCAGGCTCTTGAGGCCCGCCGCCGTCAGGCTCTTCAGAAGCGGCCTCGTCAGATCGTTGGCGCGTGTCTCCATGCCGAAGGTGATGCCAAATTCGGCGAGGGTGTGCGCGAGTGCTTCGGCGTTCTTCGCTCCACGGCTGCCGGGACCGATGAAGTTTGGGTCCACGAAGTAGATGTCTTTCTTGCCACGCTCGATAATCCCGGCGATCTCGGCGGCCACGTTTGCAGGCGAGCGCCCCCGCCAGGCGGCCTTGCCGGCGTCGAGCGTCGGGATGAGGCAGAACAAGCACCCATTATAGCACCCCCGGCTTGCCAGGACACTGACCGTCTCCTCTCCATCCAATGCGGGACGCAGCGGAAAGGGAAGAGCATCGAGCGGGTCGATCGGTGCTCGAGGCACTGAAAACCTCGGACTTCCGCCCGCTCTTGCTGCGATTCCGGGGACGGGGGTGGCGTCTCCCCGCTGGAGAGCTCGCGCCAGCTCCACCAGGGCTCGTTCGGGCTCACCCACCACGATGCAGTCGACCGCCTCGACATGCGTGAGGATGTCATGCCACGCTAGGGTCGAGAAGAAGCCGTAGAGGCAGAGAGCCCCGTTGAAGCCGGATCGTCTCACATCCCTGAGCATCTCGAAGAGCCGCCCCGTTTCCTCCCAGAAGTACACGGCATGCACGGCCAGGAGGTCGGGTGAGGCTTCGGTCAGGAGCCTGGCCGTGTCTTCGAAGGAATGGCCTGTGGCGTCCAGAATCCTGGCCTCGAACCCACCCTGACGGAGCGATGACGCGGCGTAGCCGGTCATGAGACATGACCAGAGCGGCGTGTTGGCGATGTCGTTGAAGTGAAGGCTCGAGGGAGCCCGAGGGTGCTCAAGCAGGACGATGCGCATCGGCTTCCTTCCCCCGTTGCGGTGAGCCCGGTGCTGCGAGGTAGCCCAAAACGGACTGCTGCATGCAGGCTGCCGTCAGCTCGTGGCGGAGATGGTCCCAGGGAGGCGGGTTGTAGTAGGTTGGGTAAAGAAGGTCCAGCCTGGGGTCAATCAGCTTTTCCCTGAGCAGGCGGTCCGTCAAAGGAGCACCCGGATAGAGCCGCACATTGTTGAGGACCACGGCGCCCAGATTCCCGAACGGGGCGTGGATCTCGAAGAGCGTGTCGAGCAAGGCCCGGGTCTCGTCCACGGTTTGCCGGTTTTCTCCCGGCAGGTTCACGAGAAAGTGGTAGACGGCGAGCGTGCCGCTTTCGGCCATGAACTGTGCCGCGCGAAGGATCTGATCCGGGGTGAGATCCTTGCGGAGCAGCTTCAGCGCGTGCTTGGAGGTGCCGTCGGCGGAAAAGTAGGCAGTGACGAGCCCCGAGCGCCGGTGAAGGTCAATGTCCTCGCGGGTGAGCATGTCTTCCCGGAAGAAGCCCGTCCACCCGATCTCGATCCTCCGATCCAGGATCTCCCGGCAGATGGACCGCAGGTGCTCGGCCGGCTGATTCAGGACCGGATCGGTGAAGTGCACCAGCTTGATCCCATGCCGCTCGCGCAGGATCTGCAGCTCCTCCACCACCCGCTTCGGGGAGCGGAGCCTGAGACACTGCCCCTGAAGCGTCGGATAGAGACAATACCGGCAGCGATTGGGGCACCCGCGCTTGGTCTCAACCCCCATGAAAGCCACGTACTGGTTCACGTCTCGATAACGATCGAGATCGAACACCCGCCAGTCGGGGAAGGGAAGGACGTCGAGGTCCTCACAGCGGGCTGCGGCTTCATTGGCTCGGATGGAGCCGTCGCCGTGTCGCCACAGAATCCCCGGAACCGACCAGGGATTTTCAATATGCTCGACGAGTTGGGGAAAGGCCGTGTCGGCCTCGCCCGCGAAGCCGAGCCCAACGTCGGGCAGCTCTTTCATGAGTCGCTCGGCGAACAGGGTGAAACCGGAGCCGCCGAGGACGGTCTTCGATTCCGGCGCATAGGTCCGGAGAATGGCGCTCAGGGTTTTGAGCTGGGGCACGAACGAGAGAAGATTCCCCGCAAGGGGATCCAGGTTCCTGAAGGAAATGGCGATCAGGCCGGGACGATAGGCTTCGAGCGTCTGCACCAGCTCGGGCCACGGGAAGGGAGTCAGGTTCAAATCCACCCCGCGGACCTCATGTGTGTCACCGATCGATGCGGCCAGTCGAGCAAGCCCCAGGGGGAAGACAAGCTCCCCGCAATCATGGGTCGAGATCGCCTGGATCAGCAGTATGCGCATGGCTCCTCTTTTCGTTGAACAGCACCAGGCCGACGTATCTCACGTATCCCAGCCGATGCGTGACCGGCTCGAGATAAAGACCCGCGCGGCGGGCGGTCTCGTACACATCCACCCCACACGATTCCAGGGACGGCCTTGCCTTGTCCGGAAACCGGCACGGACCGTCGGGCGGGCAGGCGGCGCACACGGGACACGGACCGGCTCCGAAGGCGAGGGCTTCCGGGTCGCCTCCCAGAAAAAGGTGCCTCTCCAGGGCGAGCAGTCGCCCGTGGAATTCCTTGGACGGCGGGCTGGCTTGAACGAGCAGCCCATGGGTGTACCGCGAAACCACTGCCCGCATTTTAGCTTCATCCAGGGAGTGGGGAGGGCAGGTGAGGGAAGTGCCGTAGCCGGAGCAGCCGAACCGGCACTTGAGCCGGACCCATGGTTCGATGCCGATGTCGCGCGTTTCGATGATCCGAGCGAAGGTGAAGCCGAGCTGCCTGGCTTCGGCGATGAGGTCGTCCCGGTGGGTGATGGTGTGGTGTCCGGGGGGGTCGTCACGGTTGGCGAGGAGCAGGGAGGTGTCGGTTCGGAGATGCAGGAGCTCCGTGCTCCGGAGGCCCACCGCATTTAGGAGCTTCCGCAGCTCTTTCAGGCTGTAGACGCGGCCATTGTAGGTGTTCAGCATCATGTTGAGGTCATACAGGGTCCCTTTGCAGGGGCTGGCTCCGCGCGGATCGGTGAGGTAGTCGTGAACCAGCACGGTCCCGCCGGTCGCCAGGCATCGGACTGCGTTTTGGAGCAGCTCTTCGGCCTCCCTTGCACCGTAGGCATGGAGGATGTTCGAAAGCAGGATGAGGTCGAACGAACCCTCCCGAAAGCAAGGCGTCAGCGCATTTGCGGCCAGCGGCTCGATCCCGTCCCAGCTCCGCGGGTCGGGATGGAGCTTCCGGGCCGCCTCCAGGGTTTCGGGCAGATCCAGGAGAACGGCACGAGCGACCGGCCACAATTTCCGTAACGCCCGGCACCAGGCCCCGGCTCCGCCTCCCAGATCAAGAATCCGCTTGGGCTGAAGATCCCGATGCAGGATGATCCGCCGGGCGGCTTCCTCCGCGTTGAGGCGGGCCTGGAAGTCCAGCGCCCGCACGTAGGCGAGCACCCTGGTCCGGTAAGCTTTCGCCGATTCGTCTTGAGGCCGGTCGTTGGCGCGGACGCCGTCTCGCACCCTGGAGGCGAGCCGCTGCCAGTGGGGGACCAGGTACCGCCGGTAGAGGAGAAAATCACCGGCATAGTCGGGCGTTCCCGGGATCATAAAGCGGGAGGCGAGGGGGCCGTTTTCAAACGATCCCCCGGTTTCGACAACGAGTCCCAGGATCGCAAGGGCTCCGAGGAGACGGGACAGCCCGTCGCAGTCGCAGTCCACTCTTGCGGCCAGATCCTCGGGCGACAGCGGCCCTTGGGCGAGGTGCTTGAAAAGACCCAGCTCCAGGGCCGCGAACAAGACTTCGGAGTACCAGAACGCCGTCGCCAGATCTTCCAGGATCTGGAAATCATCGCGGGACACGTCGGCTTTCTCGTGGGGGAGGTCCATGGATGCCGCCTTTGGGATCACGCCTTCTTGGTCTGCGGAAGCAGGTGGCCGAAGAGGTTGAACGATCCCTTGTTGGCGCAAAACTCCCCGCACATGGTGCAGACGTCATGGTCGTTGGGCGAGCGGCTGTCGCGGATGGCCCTCGCTTCCTCCGGAAAGAGCGCGCTCGCGAACTGCCCATTCCAATCCAGATCCCGTCGCGCCTTGCTCATGGCCATGTCTCGTGCCTTGACCTTGTCGGGGTACTTGGCGGTATCCCCGATGTAGGCTCCGACGCGGGCGACGCGCACGCCTTCCACGACGTCCTCCTCATTGGGCAGGGCCAGGTGCTCGGCCGGTGTGATGTAGCAGATCAGATCCGCCCCGTAGCGAGCGCTGTGGGCCGCGCCGATGGCCGCCGCCACGTGGTCGTAGCCGGCGGCGACGTCGGTTGGGATGGGGCCGAGCATGTAGTAGGGGGCGTTGTTGCTCATGCGCTTCTGAAGAACGATATTCGCTTCGATTTCATCGATCGGGACGTGCCCCGGGCCTTCCACCATCATCTGGCAGCCCATCTTGCGGCCGATTTCGGCCAGCTCGCAGTTGATGAGAAGCTCCTGGACCATGGCCCGGTCGAACGAATCCCAGATGGCGCCGGACCTCAAGCCGTTCCCGAGCGACAGGACCGCGTCGTACTTCTTGAGGATCCCGACCACCCGGTCGAATTTCGCATAGAGCGGGTTCTCCCGGTTGTTGGCCTTCATCCAGGCCACCATGGACGTCCCACCCTTGCTCACCAAGCCGCCTTACCGGTATCCCTGACGCTCCAGCCGCTCGATGGTGTAGAGGTTGATCCCGCAGTGGATGGCCATGAAGGAGATTCCGTCGGCGCATTGCTGCTCGATGAGGTCGAAGAGCAGCTCCTCATCCAGCTTGTTGGGATCCCCGTAACGGCGTGTCGCTTCGCAGAAGGCTTGATACAGGGGCACGTTGCCGACGGGAAGGTTGACCGCCGCCAGCACCTCGCGGCGCACCTTGTCGAGATCGCCTCCCACGGAAAGTTCCATGAGCGTGTCGGCGCCGGCGCGCTCGGCCGCGCGGGCTTTCCGCACTTCGGAGTCGATGTCGACGATGTCCGTGGATGTGCCGATGCTGGCGTTGACTTTGGAGCG
>CALBZH010000485.1 GCA_937889795.1 uncultured Syntrophobacteraceae bacterium
CCGCCCTGGTCTATCTCATTGGGTGTCCCACCCACATTGCCGTGGGGACGGACCTCTTTGAAGTCATGATTTCCGGCCTATACGGTGCCTTCACCTACACCTTGAAGGGTCGCATCGAGCTCATCGCGGTCTTTGTCATGCTGACCGGTGCTGCCATCGGCGCCCAGATCGGGACCGTAGCGACCAAGTACGCGAAGGGCTACGGGATTCGCGTTGCCTTCGGGTGCGCGGTGCTTGCCTGCATGGTGTCCATCATCCTGAAGCAATTCAAGTTCGACAATCCAGCCGCGGCGGTCATCCTGAGCGCGATCAGCGTTATTTGCATCTACATCATGGGCATCATGTTCAAGGGCGCTGCAGAGGAATTGAGGCAGAAGAAGGTGGCGGAGAAAGTGGCGATTGCCCAGTAGCGATGACACAGGAGGATTTGCTCATGAACAGAAATGGAAGAAAGGCTTTCCTGATTCCCATGATCGTCATGCTCAGCCTGTTCTGTCTGACGCTTCCTGTCCTCGCTGCTGAAGTCAGCCAGGGGAAGTGCAGCGCCTACGACAAGGACGCAAAGAACATCACCATCGAAGAATACAACATCAACTTCAGTAAACAGAATCCTTACGGAGAGCCAACGGGTGTGATGTCGACGTACAGCGTTTCGGGGGCGCTCATCGGAATCCCTCCGGAGCCGGGGGACATCCTGCGCATCGCCTACGATGTAAAAGGAACCGAGCGCGTTGCGATCAAAGTCATGAACGTCTCCAAGCAAGACCTCAGAAAGAAATAACCGCAGTCCGGCTGAAGGATGAGCGCGCGGCGGCTTTGCGCCGGGCGCTCATCATGCCCCCATGCACACCCAACTGACTCCCGCCAAACGAGAGGAAGGTATGGAAACCCGTTTCAATCGAGGACAGAAGCTCGTCGTGGCCGTCATGGATGTCCTGCTCCTGGTGGAGCTCACGGTCAGCATCTTTCTCGGCCAGCAGGACCCCGAAAACATGACCGTGATCTTTCTGGGGACGTTCATCCCCATGGCTCTCGTGACGCTCATCGTCAGCAGGATCATCATCGGCCGAATGCGAGACAAAAGCCCCTCCGTCTCGGAGATTCCGGCGGACAACCCTGAGGGTGTTTTATGAACAGGATTCTCAATCGAATGGGCGCCCTGCTTGGCGTTGTCTTCCTTCTGTCCATCGCTGACGCCGCGGTTTCAGGCTATCTGGAGCCCAAAGAGACGGTCCGTGTCGTCGCCGGGACGGAACGAATCGCCTCAGGGAATCTGCCGGCGAAGATCCCTTCCATGGAAAGCCTTCGGTTCGAGGCCGATGCTCCCGGGTTTGGCATGGACTTTCTGGAGGTCGAAGGGACCCTGTGGAGGGGCACGATCCGTGTGGATGAATCGGTAGCGGGATCGGATCATGGAGCACCGCACCGGTTCAGGGTTTTCATGGATGTTGAGCTTCCGCACCAGCGAAAGCCGCCTGAATACACGCTTCTTGTCTTCAATAGTGAGACTGCGTATCGAACGAGTCTCAGCTCTGTCTTCGAAAAGCATTTGGGCATCGTTCCGTGGTGGATCACGCTTGGCTCTCTGCCTCTGCTTCTCCTGTGCTTCGGACTTTCCTACCGGTCGTCGCTGGCCCGTGAACAACGTCTCAACCAGGAGGGTATGGCGTCTGTGTTCAAGATCACTCGGTGCAAGGAGGCAAACGAGGTCAGCTTCGGCCTGGGACTCCACAACGGAATCGCCGAAGGGGATTCCGTCCGAATTCTCGACGGCAATCTCAACCTCATTGGCATGGGAGAAGTCAAAAAAACCAGCTTGGACTATGCCACAGCGGAAGTGAGCTCGAATCTTCGCGTGAAACCGAATTTCCTGGTGGCCAAATGCTCGTGAAGACTCCGAAGCGGTCGGCTGCCTGAGTGGGTGCTTTTCCAAGGGCGACATGAGTCCTGCAGGCGAGGCGGTTCCGATGGAAGCGAGAGAACGGATCAAGCTTCACAGAATGCTCAAAGGTGTGGGCTTCGTGGTCGTTCTCCTGCTGGCCGGGGCTTTGTACCTCGGTGCCTCCACAGCCCGTTACATGAAAGGAATCATAAGGGACCAGTACAACCAGCAGCAGCTCGTTTTGGCCAGAGCCACGGCCCTCATGGTCGAAGAAGGGATTCAGAACGCCATCTCCGACCTCTCCCTTCTGAGCACGATTCCCGCCATTCAGTACTGCGACCAGGACGACTACGATGTTCTCCTCCTTTCCATCCTGCCGGTCTTGAACCGGGACAACATCCTCGAGATCAGTCGGGTCGATCGGGATGGAGCTTCTTTGGCGGTCGTGAACGATCAAGGCATTGGGCTGCGACCCTCCGGTCAAGTTTACCGAGAGCCAGCCGTTTTCCAGGCATGGGCCTCGGACGCAAGCAACCGGGGAACGGTGATGGGCACCAAGGTTCGCCGTAAGAAACCGGCGAAGGGCAAAGGATTCCTGGTCCTGGATCTGGTCACGCCCATTTATGAAGACGCAGCCAACCGTGAGCACCCCCACCCATCCCAGCGGTTTGCCGGCTACTTGCACGCCACGCTGGATGTCGGCGTTCTCCTGCGGCGGATTTTTCAACCCATTACGTCCGGCAAAACAGGGTACGCGTGGGTCATCGATTCCTCTGGGAGCTTTCTCTATCACCCGGAGGAGCTCGTCATTGGCGAGAATGCATTCACCATTCGACACAAGCGCAACCCCGATGTGTCCCTCGCTCGAATCAACGAGATCCAGCGCAAAGAGATGCTCGAAGGCAAAGAAGGAACCGGAATTTACATTGCCGGCTGGCACAGGGAAGTCGTCGAGCCGGTCGAGAAGATCATCGCCTATACCCCTGTTCGGATCCAAGGACCTTCGATGCCCTACGCCTGGTCCGTGGCCGTCGTGACACCGGTGCATGAAATCGAGGGGATCGTCAGCTCGGTCTACGGAAAACAGATCCTTCTTCAGTGCGTCATTGTTTTCATCATCTTTCTCAGCAGTCTGACGGTCGTCCTGTACGAACTGCGGTGGTCGACCATTTTAGAGCAGGAAGTCGCTGCAAAGACGGCTGATATCCAACGATACACCAGGGAGCTGGAACGATCCGAAGCCAAGTACAGAACACTCGTGGAGAGCGCCGAGGACTTCATCTTCACTCTCAAACCGGACGGTCGGATCGAAACGGCGAATCGGCACATGGCCACGACGCTGGAAACCGATGGAAGCAGTCCGACCGGGCTGAGCCTCCATCGCATGCTGCCCCCGGAAGCGGCTGACGACCAGCTGGAGATCGTTCAGGAAGCCCTCCGATCGGGCCACAGCCAGAAGACAGAGGTTCTGATCCGGAGCCACGGGGCGGATCTATGGCTCGACTGCCGCTACATCCCCATCCAGAGCGACCACAATGGGGATGACTGGATCCTGGGGATCGCACGCGACGTGACGGAGAGAAAGCGGATGGAGACGCAGCTTATCCAAGCGGAGAAACTGGCGTCTTTGGGGACCCTGGCGGCAGGCGTTGCCCATGAAATGAACAACCCTCTGGGCGTCATTCTGGGATTCAGCGAGCTCCTCCTGGAAAAAGCCGAGCCGGGAACCACGGAATTTGAGGATCTGAAGACCATCGAGCGGCATGGCCTCCATTGCAAGGAAATCGTCGATCGTCTTCTGAGCTTCGCCACGACCGGAGAAGACTACGGGGAGGGCTGCGACATCAACCAGACCGTTGAGCGTGCCCTTTCCATGGTGCAGGAAGATCTTACCAGGAAGGGCATCCAGCTCAGCTGTTTTCTTGATGAAAATCTCCCTTTCGTCGTTGGAGACTCCGAGGCATTGCAGCAAGTACTGCTCAACCTCCTAAGGAACGCGCTTCATGCCATGGATGGCCTGGCTCCGGGCGTCCTCACTGTCTCAACCCGGCTGGAGAGTTCAAAAGCGCGGGTGGAGGTGGATGTCTCAGATACGGGTCCAGGGATCAAGAAGGAATCGATCCAGAGAATCTTCGACCCTTTTTTCACGACAAGGGACGTGGGGTCCGGCATGGGGCTGGGCCTTTCTGTAAGCTTCGGCATCGTGTCCCGGTATGGAGGAACAATCCGGTGTGAAAGTGAAACGGAGGAGGACGGAGCTGATTCGCCGGGAACCACGGTCATCGTTTCTCTTCCAACGCTGTCCGCCGTATCGGAGCTTGAGGCGTCGGAAGGGATCGAGCGGGGACAAGCACAGCAGAGCAGGGAGCATATTTGAGAGGGGAAAGGGAACCGCTGCAACGAAACGCTCATCAGAAAGATGGAGGAGCAAGATGAAGATTCTAGTTCCGACAGACGGATCCGAGCATTCCATGATGGCTGTCATGAGCTCATTGGCGCTGGCTGAGAAAGAAAAGGCGGATGTGACCCTTATGTCAGTGGCGCTCTATGTTGAGGGAAGCTTTGACGAAATGCCGATGGACATTCAACAGAAGTTGGAAGCCCATGCACAGGCAGCATTAGACAAAGCCAAAGCGCTCTTCGACGAAAAAAGGATCCCCGTTGCAACTGTCCTTGAAGTGGGGGTCGTTCCGGCAAACAACATCCTTAGAAAGGCAGAAGAGGATCGCTTTGACCAGATCATCATGGGCAGTTCGGGGGAGGGTGGGTTGAAGAAGTTCCTCATTGGAAGCACAGCCGCAAAAGTTGTAGCCCACGCACCGTGCTGTGTAACCGTCATGCGATGATGTCCGATGACGAAGCTTGTCTCGCGCCCGAAGTCTCCCTGAGTCGAGTCAGGTGATGGAAGGTGGATACCGAGCCTATGTCGTAAGGATTCTGGAGAAGCAGCGCCAAGATCGGCGAAGGCAAGTTCAGATCGTTGCGATTCCTGCAGCCGTCTTGGCGCCTTCCCATTTCCGTTTTCTGAGACGACCCCGTCATTATTGTCCAACAAGCCCGATCAGGAGCAGGTGGCCTTGTGCTGCTGGACCTCTTCCCTCAATTTGGGAAGGAATTCGAACAGGTCTTCGACAATGCCGTAGTCGGCCTTGCTGAAGATAGGAGCTTCGGCATCCTTGTTGATGGCGACGATGAACTTCGAAGCTCCCATGCCCGCCAGATGCTGGATGGCTCCGGAGATCCCCACGGCGATGTAGAGATTGGGGTTCACGACCTTTCCCGTCTGGCCCACCTGGTCCGAGTGGGGGCGCCAGCCCGCGTCAACCGCGGCGCGAGAGGCTCCCACCGCGGCGCCGAGCAGCTGGGCTAGATCTTCGATAAGGACGTAGTTTTCCGGGCCCTTCATGCCCCGCCCGCCTGAAACGATGATCTCGGCTTCGGTGAGCTCCACCTTGCCCGATGTGTCGAGCTCCACGGACTTGACCAGGGAACGTGCCGGGGGGATTGCGATCTCAAGGCGCTCCACTTCCGCTTTGTGATCCTCCACGGGGGTCTTGCAGTCCATCACATTGGGGCGGCAGGAAATGACGGGGAGCGCCCCTTCCGCCCATTCACACCAGGCGAAGCATTTTCCCGAGAACACCGGCCGCTTGGCTCTGATGATGCCATTCGTCGTGCAATCGATCTCGGTGCAGTCCTGGGCGAGGCCCGCGTCCAGCCGGGCCGCGAGACGCGCCGCAAGGTCCTTCCCGTCCACC